>PBXT01000072.1 GCA_002727695.1 Methanobacteriota archaeon
TCTACATCATTTTTATAACGGAAGTTTTCAAAAAAATTGTAAGTTTTCTTGTATTTTGAATCATAACACTTAGCGTCATAAACCTAATGTCATGTGGAACAGACATGCCAAAACAACTTCCTGAATTTGGCAACATCCGCTTTGATGGTACATTACGACCATCCCAAGAGGCAGCATGTAAGGAAATTATTCCTCAATTAGATAATGGTGAAACAAGACTCTATGTCGTTGCTCCACCAGGTTCAGGCAAGACCGTTCTGGGCCTCTATGTTTGGTCTGATTTGGTCAAAAAACCAGCACTGGTTCTATCTCCCAACTCGGCTATTCAAGCACAGTGGGCTGCTAGAACTTCATTATTCGACCTCGATGGTAAAGAGGAATACATCAGCACTGATCCAAAAAAACCTGGATTGCTTACTTCACTAACATACCAAGCTGTAACTGCACCAGGTAAAGGTGGAGAAGATATTGAGGAGAAAGCTTTACTTCTTTGGGCAGAGAAATTAATCGCACAAGAAGAGGCACATGACCATGTTTCATGCGAGGCATGGCAAACCGATCTCAAAGAAAAAAATCCTGATTACTATGAAGAGAGATTGGGTACCTACAGAAAGAAGGTAAGAGATGAAATTGCCAAAGGTGGGAACGCAATATCAATTCTTGGAAAAAGTGCGAAAGAGAATCTTGAGCGATTGAAAGATGTCGGAGTAGGTCTCATTATTCTCGATGAGTGTCACCACTTGATGCACCATTGGGGAAGAATCCTAGCGGAGGTACAAACAATGTTTGGCAACCCAATTATTCTAGGCCTAACCGCTACTCCACCAGACCCTGAAGATTTTGAGGACGTTGATGTCAAGCGGTATGAGGGATTTTTTGGCCCTGTTGATTATGAAGTTCCAGTTCCTGCTTTAGTGCGTGAATCTAACCTTGCACCTTACCAAGACCTGTGTTACTTTACTCGCCCAGTTGCATCAGAATTGAAGTACATTGCAGGAGTAGATTCTGATTTTGAAGAATTGCTCGAAGAATTGCGAGATAAGACTCAACCTAAAGAGAATGATAGAATCCCTGACCTAGATACTTGGGTTTTCAATTATCTTCAAGAAAGAAAATCCCTCACAAAAAAGGACATGAGTTGGATTGATTTTCACAAATACCATACTGCTTTTGCAGATGATGGTAGAAGATATCTGCAATCAAATAACCTTCAACTTCCCGATGATGTACCAAATATTTCAATGGATAATTACGACGAATCGTGGACAAGAATCAGCATGCTAAGAACGGTACTAGACAGATACGTAAGATATGGGCTCAGAAGGTCCGAGAGTGAATTAGACCACGAACTATCTGAGTCGATAGTCGCTAGGTTGAGACTACTTGGAATCCAAATAACCGAAACTGGTTCAAGACCGTGTGCATCACCTGCCGGCAGAGTAATGGCTTACTCCTCGTCCAAGGTCGCAGCTCTAGAAAAAATCGTCAAAGCAGAAAAAGACGCATTAGGAGATTCGATAAGAGTGGTTGTAGTAACCGACTTCGAAAAAACATCAGCAACTACGCTAGTTGAGGGTATTTTAGATGATGAAGCCGGTGGAGCAATCGCAGTATTCAGGTCCTTAGTTTCCCATGAAGAAGGAGATTCAATCGATCCTATCCTGATGACCGGCAGTACAGTTCTGGTTGACGATGACTTGTATCACCGATTTATGCCAAGAGCAGAATTATGGGTAAAACAAAACAATGTCGACATCAGATTTGAGGATAGCATAAGAGACGGTTATCACGAAATCCACGGTAAAGGAAAAGATTGGATACCTCGATATTACTCAATGATGATTACAGAATTTTTCCAGGAAGGATTGACAAAATGTCTCATTGGCACCAGAGGCCTTCTTGGCGAGGGTTGGGATGCATCTCGCATTAATGTTCTAATCGACATGACAACAGTAACTACTGGCATGAGCATTAACCAACTCAGAGGACGCTCGATTAGACTGGATTCAAATTGGAAAGAAAAGGTGGCCAATAATTGGGACATAGTGTGTTTAGCTGAAGAATTCACAAAAGGTTACGACGACTATGACCGATTCAAAAGAAAACACTTGCAACTTTACGGGGTGTGTGATGACGGGACCATTGAGAAAGGAGTCGGTCATGTACATGCAGCATTCAATGATGCCAAACCTGAGGGTATTAACGAAGGAATGGAGATATTCAACGAAGAGATGCTAGCGAGGGCTGGAAACAGGAGTCATGTAAGACAATTATGGGGAATAGGACAACCATTTGATGTCACATCAAGTTCTGCCGTAGAGGGTAAAATGGGCCCGAGTTTTGCTGGCGGGTTCAAATTTGGAATCAATAAACGTGTTTGGACAGATGAATCATTGATGCTCGCAATTTCTAGAGCAATAGTAGATACTCTAGCCGATTTGAGTGAGATAGACAGAGATTGTAAACCAACTGGAGGAGCAAGAGGTTCAGGTTGGCTGAGATACCACCTCAAACATGCATCTGAAGATGAGACTGCAAAATTTACCAAGGCTCTCGAAGAGGTTCTAGGGCCGCTTGATAATCCTCGCTACATCATCAGTAGACCTGCAATGCACATGAAAGATACTTGGCTAACGAAATTACTCCCAGAGGTATTGGCAAAGTTCCTACGTCGCGCTGAAAGGTCGATTCAGATGTACCATACTGTTCCTTCAATCGTCGCAAATACCAAAGAAAGAGCAGAAGTTTTCAAGAAAAACTGGGACTACTACATCGGTGAGAGCGAAATCATGTACTGCAGAAACGATGAGGGTAGACAGTACGTCGAAGAGTTACGGAAAAATGGATTAGAGCCAAAAAATAGACTTCACAGGAAAGAAGTTTACTTGTGATTAATCCCAAATCCCCATATCCATTCTAGCATCCTCTGAAGCATGGACTTTCGGGTCCCACCTTGGAGACCATACCAGATTGATGTGAACGCTTTCAACAGCATTCAATGCGGCACGGTGAGCAGCAGCCATTATCTCGGCTGCAGCTGGACATCCGGGACTGGTCAATGTCATGTCGACTTCGGCATGCTGAACTCCATCTTTGTCTTCAAAGCGAACGTCATAAACCAAACCTAGCTCTACAATCGAGATATCTAATTCTGGGTCTTCAACTTCTTGTAATGCAGTCAAAACTTCTTCTTTTGTGGTCATCAAATCGACTCCTTAACTCTGTTCTGAATCATATCAAACATGGTCCTAAATCCATTTGATCGAGAGGGTGTTAAACTAACCAATATTCCTGCTTCCTCTGCAAAATTAGGAGTCAAATTCATTACTGTTTCAGGTGAGTTTCCATTTACAGCGATTGAAAGGATGCCTTGTAGGCCTTGGACCATTCTCGCATCTGCAGCCGCACGTAACCAAACCAAGTTATCACGGATGTTCACCTCAATGTGCGCAACAGATTGACACCCTCTTACCAAGTTAGAATCACTCCACTCATCAACGGGTAATTCGTCAACTTCATCTGCGAAATCCATCAAGATTTCAAGTCTTTCAAATTGGTCTTCGATTTCTTGGAACTCGTCAATGATTTCTTGAATCGAATCCGGCCAAGTCATGCCATTGCCTCCAACACACGATCGATTCCAGATAGGAATGCATCTGCATCCGATTCATCATTGTAAAGGTAAAAGGATGCTCTTATAGTGCCATTCAACCCTAACTTTTCCATCAGAGGTTGAGCACAATGGTGCCCGGTTCTGACCGCTATTCCTTGAGCGTCAAGTAGTCTAGCGAAGTCTTCTGGATGGATGCTAGGGTGTGTGAATGAAACTACGGCTGCATCACTTGGATTTAGTGTGGAGTAGACTTTCATGCCCTTTTCCTCAAGTTGGTCTGCAACTCTCTTTGCTATTGAAATCAGGCGTTTATGATGACTTTCCAAATCAATTTCTGACATCCATTCCAGAGCAGCTGCCCACCCTACTCCTTCAGCAATACGCGGGGTGCCTGCCTCGAATTTGTGCTCGTTTGTTTGGTAGGTCGAGCCCTCAAGAGTTACTGTCTGTATCATGTCACCTCCGCCCATGAAAGGATGCATTTCGCCGAATGCTTCCTCGCTAATCAGCAGTGCACCTATTCCGGTTGGCCCACACATTTTGTGTGCGCTAAATGCTACGAAATCAGCACCTAGTTCTTTGAAATCAATCATTTCATGCGGTACTGCTTGTGCGGCATCCAATAGCACTCTAGCACCGACTGATTTAGACATCGAAATTATCTTTTCAACAGGGTTCCTAACTCCTAGAACATTCGATGTGTGAACCACACACACCAGTTTGGCCCCCTCAAGAGCGACTTCAAGAGCTTCGAGGTCAAGTTGGCCTTCGTCAACCGGTACAAATCGCAACTCAATAGCAATTCTTTCTGCCAACATCTGCCATGGAACTATGTCGCTATGATGTTCCATTTCTGTTAGCACAACAGCGTCACCTGGTTTCAAATTATGCTCACCCCATGCGTGTGCTGCAAGATTGATTGCCTCAGTAGTCCCGCTAGTGATTACTACATAGTCAGAGTTGTATCTCTGTTTCAGTAACTTCCTACACTCCTCATATCCTTCAGTCGCTTCACCGGCTAAGGTGTGTACTGCTCTGTGCACATTGGCATTGGACTGCGAATAATATTCAGTCATCGCATCGATAACGCATGCTGGCTTTTGGGTTGTAGCAGCGTTATCGAGATACACGAGTGGGCGACCATTCACCTTTCGCGAAAAAATCGGGAAATCTTGCTTCATTGAATCACCCATTCATCAAGCACTCTAGATGAACAAGGAGCCTTGTTCTCATTACAGAGACAACTTCCTCACTCTTTATTTCTCTATATGCATCCATCAAAAAACCTTCAACAATCAATGCAGATGCTTCTTCAGGCGATAAGCCTCTTGAAGCCAAATAGTGAATCTGATTTACATCGATTGGGGCACTTGCAGCACCGTGGGCTGCTTTCACATCATCTGCAAGAACCTCTAATTCCGGAATCGCTTCGGCTCTGGATTTCTCGGAAAGCAGAAGATTGCGGAAAACCTGACCTGCATCACTACCGTCTGCACCTTCGCAGATTGTCAGTAATCCAGTACCGACTGAGTGTGATGAATCATTACACGTTGCATGCATTATCAAAGAGGAATCGGTGTGACCAATGCTGTGCTTGATTTCTACATGGTGATCATCATGCCTAGATGAATAACCGTTGGAAGCAATACCTGCGCGCATTTGTGCGCCACGATTGGTTAGGTCAACTCGGATGTCTGACTTGTTGAGGAAACCGCCTGCAGACAGGGTTGCAAACTCAAGTTCTGAATCTCTACCGACATCCCAATCCTCACAGCGTAAAAAGTGACCATCGCTAGCCAAATCATTGATTGTAGCCATTGAGAGAGTGCCTTCTACACTCCCAATGATTCGTAATCCGGTCCAGCCAGCATCTCCTGAAATCCTGATGATTAGTGTCGAATTACCGAAGGATTCTATGTTTAATTCACCTGAACAGATGTGGCCTGAACAGCGTAAATCTAGCTCCAGTGTTTCGTCTTTGAGAACGATTTTCTTGCAACTCTTTGAGATTGAATGAATAAACGAACGTGCTATTTCTTCGCTATCATTCATCTCTGAATCCGAGCCTGAGGAGAACCTAATTGGATCTGATTCAGGCATTTCAGCAACTTTGGTTGGATGAATCCTCTTCCAAGGAGTGTAGCGCCAAAGGTGTTGAGAACGAGTAGGGATACTGATTTGTGGATACTGCATCATCCAATTGCACCCTCCATCTCCAATTCAAGAAGACGATTGAGTTCAACTGCGTATTCCATAGGCAATTCACGAGTGAATGGCTCGAAGAATCCATTCACAATCATACCCATCGCTTCTTCTTCGCTGTGTCCTCTAGACATCAGGTAGAATAGCTGGTCATTGCTTACCTTAGACACACTTGCTTCGTGCTCTAGATCGGCACTTGAGTTTCCAACCTCCATGGTAGGATATGTGTCAGATTGACTGTCTGCATCTAGCATTAAGGCATCACAGACTACCTTGGAACGGCACCCGTTTGCCTTAGGAGTGACTTGAAGCATACCTCGGTATGAAGAACGCCCTCCATTCTTTGAAATCGATTTAGACAGAATGTTGGAGGTAGTATTAGGTGCAAGATGGTGAACCTTTGCCCCCGCATCTTGGTGTTGTCCTTTACCAGCATAAGCAACTGAAATCACTTCTGCGTGTGCTCCCTCACCTTTGAGAATAACAGCAGGATATTTCATTGTCAACTTAGAACCGATGTTCCCGTCAACCCATTCGATAGTTGCATTAGAATGTGCGATGCCTCTCTTAGTGACTAAGTTGTAAACATTGGCCGACCAATTTTGAACAGTTGAGTAACGAATTTTTGCGCCATCCATTGCTATTAATTCTACAACTGCAGAGTGCAGGGATTCGGTTGAATAAGTTGGCGCTGTGCATCCTTCTACATAGTGAATTGAAGACCCTTCGTCAGCGATAATTAGTGTGCGCTCGAACTGTCCCATATTCTTGGCGTTAATTCGGAAATAAGCCTGAACAGGCATCTCTACATGAACACCCTTTGGAACATAGATGAATGAACCACCTGACCAAACCGCTGTGTTCAGAGCTGAGAATTTGTTATCGCTGGCAGGTACAACTGAGCAGAAATATTTCTTCACAATTTCAGGGTGCTCTTTCAAACCAGAGTCCATGTCCAAGAATAATACTCCTTGTTCTTCCAAATCTTCTCTAATGGAATGATACACTGCTTCAGATTCGTATTGAGCAGTTACGCCACCTAACCACTTTTGCTCTGCTTCAGGAATACCTAGCCTGTCAAATGTGTTTTTGATATCATCAGGAACATCTTCCCAACTCTTTTCTGTCCCTTCTGATGAGCGCAAAAAGTACGTCACTGCGTCGAAGTCTATCTGATTAAGCATGTCACAATTACCCCATGAGGGCATTGGCATTTCCATGAAACGGTGATAAGCTTTTACTCGAATCTCGGTCATCCATTCAGGCTCACCTTTCAATTCTGAAATATCTCTGACAACCTGTTCTGATAGTCCCTTGTCGAAACGAATGGTTGCATTCTCAGGGTCGTGGAATCCATAGCGGTAATCACCTACCGCTTCTCTTGCTGTATCTCCTGACATTTCTTCTCCTCCTATGCTTCTAGCCAATCGTAACCCTTGGATTCTAGTTCAGCCGCTAATTCTGAACCACCTGTTTTGACAATTTTGCCATCGATCATTACATGAACATAATCTGGCTCGACATGATCCAGCAATCTTTGATAGTGAGTTATCAGGAGACAACCTGCTGTTGGGGTAATGCTGTTGATTCCTTCAGCTACAACTCTTAGGGCATCTATGTCCAGTCCAGAATCAGTCTCATCTAGCAGAGCTAGTGTTGGGTTTAGTAAGAGCATCTGAAGGATTTCTAGGCGCTTCTTTTCTCCGCCGCTAAAACCATCATTGACGTATCGAGATAGGAAGGATTTGTCCATCTCCAATGCCTCCATGTGCGCCTTCAATTCTTTCCTGAATTCTCTAGCACTAGGTGCATCATCGCCTCTGACTGCGGAAACTGATTTTCTCAGGAAAGTACCTACCTGAACACCAGGGATGGAGGAAGGATATTGGAACGAAAGGAACATACCAGCACGAGCCCTCTCGAAGACCTCTAGTTCCTCAAGAGGAGTGCCTTTGAACTTGATTTGTCCCGATGTTACCTCGTAAGCAGGATGGCCCATGATTACGTTGGCTAGTGTTGACTTTCCTGAGCCATTTCTACCCATGATAGCATGAACCTCACCTAGATTGATTTTCAAGGAAAGACCCTTGATAATCTCAGTGTCGTCCACACTGACGTGGAGGTTCTCGACGCTCAACATCTCGTCTCCCATGTTTACACGCTAGAGTTGCCCCTTTATCAATGACTGTACGGACTTTAGAGTTTCAAAAGCGAGGGTTCTTGAACACAAAACTGGACGCATTGCCATGGATGACGACATTCTAGAGCAGTATCGCCGTGAGGCGGCGGCGGCTATGGAAGTCGAAGCGCAGCGTAGAATCGCTGAATCTTCCGATGTTGAATTGGATGAAAGATTACGCAATACATCCCTCCATGAAAGCGAAGATTTAGTTCCTGCTTTGCTAGCCCGACTAGGGCAAGTAAGAGCTGCACTGGATGGTCACGGAGGAGGTATTGCAGTTACATCCTCTGAGCAAAAAGAGGATGGATTGTATTTGGTTCTAGATTTGACTGGAGCGTGCTTGTCTTGCGGAGCAGCCCCCGGTACTCTAGAAGGTGTCAAGGGCGACTTAGAAAATGATGATGAAATTGCAAAGGTCAGTTTCTGCGCAAGTTTGCTTGACACATTTGATGAATTAGGTAGAGAGTTCATTCTGGCCCACGGTCAAGTCGATTTCGTATAGGTGATTTGATGAGATGGCACGAAGGAACCCGTGAAGACCCTAAGCCTTGTAGAGAAAAGGACGAAGGCAAGTTCGAAATTACTATTCGTGATGGGCAAGCAAGATTAGGTAAATTACACACAAAACACGGTATCGTTGAAACCCCTTGCTTGCTCCCAGTCATCAACCCAAACATACGCACTATTGAACCTCGAGAAATGTGGGACAAATACGGGATACAGGCACTGATCACCAATTCATATGTCATCTGGAAGCATGACAAATTGAAGGATGTAGCTCTCGAAAATGGCGTCCATTCATTAATTGATTATCCGGGCATGATTATGACCGATTCCGGAACATTCCAATCCTATGTTTATGGTGATGTGGAAGTAGGTGTTGAAGAAATTGTACAATTTCAAAAGAATATTGGCGTTGATATAGCAACTATGCTGGATGTTTTTACAAGGCCAGACATGAAGTTTTCAGAGGTTGAAAAGGCTGTAATTGAAACGATCGAAAGAGGCAAGATTTCTGTTGATACGGCTAATGAAACGATGCTCAATGGACCCATACAAGGCGGATTGTATCCCGAACTAAGAGCAAAGAGCGCCAGAGGCATGAGCGATTTGGGATTCAGTGTCCACCCGATTGGAGGAATTGTTCCAATCATGGAACAACAAAATTACAAAGATCTCGCGAAAATCATGTTTGCCTGCAAATCTAATCTGACACCCAATCGCCCAGTCCACATGTTTGGTTGCGGCCACCCTATGCTATTCCCGATGCTCATTGCAATGGGCGCAGACCTGTTCGATTCCGCCGCATATGTTCTGTTTGCTAGAGATGGTAGAATTCTAACTCCATGGGGAACTGAGAAAATTGCAGAACTCGAAGAATGGCCGATTCTAATGCCATCAATAACTCACTATTCGCCAGCAGATGTTCGAAAAATGAACAAGGAAGATAGGACCATTCTATTATCAAAATACAATTTGGAAATTACTCTTCAAGAGATTTCGCGATGCCGCCAGGCGATACGTGATGGAACAATTTGGAGACTTGCAGAGCGAAGAAGCCATGAGCACCCTGCCCTACGTGAGGCGTTTCTTTGGCTAACTACAAATCCCTCAAGAATGAAAATGGAACCTCTAATTTTGGATGAAATATCTGCGTCAAAAGAAGTCGGGGAAGAAAAAGGTCGATGGGAAGAAAACTGGGATTGGCTCGTAAACTCACAACTCACACCACGAGGTGGAGGTGAATCATGGGGAGGAATGGATACCCTCAACCGACCTCACATTGAAATGGCTAGAAGGAAAGTTATCTCAAGGTGGAAATCGAGAAAACCCGGGGATGTCATCCTTTTCCACGGTACAAGTGCTCCATGGAGAGATAAAATTGGAGATTTAATTGAAAGAATATGTTCGCTTGACTACGAACTGTTTATCCAGACACCAATTGGAATTATTCCTTGGAATCTTGAAGATCTAAATCCTTGGGCACATGTCGAAGGTCCAGATTGGTTGTGGAATAGTAAACCAGATTTCGTTAAGGTACAAAACGAGTTAGAAAGTTTTGGAATTCATGACAGGAAACTCATCCCAATCGACATATCCGATACCGAAGATTTGCATAACAGAGTTTTCGAGCTGCTAGGAATTGAACCTACAGAGCGAGAACCTGACCACAAGAAGGAGAACCAAATTGTCGACAAGTTGTGCGTACTGTGTAATGTGAAACAAACTGATGCAATCTCAATTTGCAAAGGTTCGACATTTGTCATGAGTAGAACTGGCAGAATCCGTAATGTCATTAATTCCGAAGGAGAACATCTGTTTTCTCCAAGACTTGCTGAAGGAGGTATCTCATTGACAGTAAGCGGTGCGAAAAAGTTGCATCAACTAAGAACGGAGAAAATCCCAAGCGGCTTCGATTCCAGTGATTTGAATCAACATGTAGGCAAGGGGCCAGCATGGGTGGTTGTCGATAGCGATGCAGAACCATTCGTCAAAGACGGCAGGAACGTGATGCATGGTTTCGTTACAGCATGCGATGACTGGACAAGACCCGGAGAAATTGTTTTGATTGTAAATTCGTCAGGAGAACTTCTAGCATTCGGCATCTCACAATCGACGCCTGCGGAATTTGAAACCTTCACAAAAGGAATTGCTGTGAAGGTAAGGGAAGGTTGCCCCTGAAAGGGGCATGTTCAAAGGCCCACCTTCATCTGTCTAGACCATGGTAGAGGATTTGATTATCGAATCGACTGCTCTTACCAAATCTTACGGACCACATGTTGCCCTCGATTCCCTTGACATAAGAATCGAAAAAGGCTCAACTGGACTGCTTGGACCAAACGGTGCTGGAAAGTCTACATTCTTGAAAACGATTCTAGGACTGATTCAATTAACATCCGGGGAAGGAAAGGTTCTAGGATTTGACATCAGAACCCAAGGCGACCAAATTAGGCAGCGAATCGGGTACATGCCAGAATATGATGCTCTGAACCCTAACATGGATGCTATCCACCAAGTCAGATACAGTGGAGAATTGATTGGAATGAATCCGAATGTTGCTCTTCAAAGAGCACATCAGGCTTTGGAATATGTTGGCTTAGGAGAGCAAAGATACCGTGAAGTGGCCACCTTCTCAACAGGTATGAAACAGGCTACGAAGTTGGCTTGTGCGTTGATTCATGACCCTGCTCTCATCATTGCTGATGAGCCTAGTAATGGTTTAGATGCACAGGCCAGAGAGTTCATGCTAAACACTCTTGAGACCACAGTCAATCAAGGACAAAGATCTGTTTTGATGGCCTCACATTTGATGGATGACGTAGAGAGGGTCTGTGAAAATATCGTTTTGCTGCACAAGGGAAAACTTGCAGCTCAAGGCAAGATTGAGGATCTCAAAGCCATAGACAAAGAGGTGGAAATCCACGTCTGGGGCTCTCCTGGAAAGATGGAAGAAACTCTCACTGACAGAGGTCTGAAAGTTAGACGTGAAGGTCGAGTAATGAGAGTAGGCCACAACGGTGATGAAACCTACAACCAGATTTTACAAGCCGCTGCAGACATCGGTACTCAAGTACGCAGAATGCATGACCACGAAGCGAGTCTCGAAGATTTATTCTTGGTTATCATGGAGAGATTAGGTCACGATGTCAAAACTAGTGACGACTTGTTGGGGGGTGCTTAGATGTTTGAAGATGGCGGAAACTCTGAGCCATTCGAACCAGTGGAATCTAAGGATGAAACATTCGGTGCTGAAACACCAGTAACTGGACAAACCAAAATGCAGGCTGCATGGTCTGCAAGTGATGAAGACTCAAGCACTGCACAGGTTGCTGCAGCACCTCAAGGCCAAATATTCGAACAAATCTACCAGCCGTGGGAAGGCACTCTTAATCCTCGTTGGATGAGAAATTGGTCGATTCTCCGCCACCACATTCTCGGCATATTCTCAAAGGGACACAGGCCTTGGAATCTGCCTACTAAACTCTTCATCTTTTTCGTGATTATTGCTTCAATGACCGATGTAGCATTGGCACTTCTGTTTGGTATGATTGGTGAACCTACTCTCTACGACATATGGGGAGTGAATCGTGACAATTTGTATGGCCATGTAATGGGATTTTTCCCGAGAAATATCCTGTATTATCCTATTGTTGCTGCGCTATTAGTTGGGGGGATGATCTCAGAAGACAGGTCCCACGGAACTAGTGCACTATACTTCTCTCGGCCGATCAACAGATTCGACTATGCTGCTATGAAATTCCTTTCAGTAGCCTTAATTTTACTCTTTATTATCAACGGAACTTTGGCTGCTTACTACTTTGTTGACATTCTTGTTATGGGCAAAGGTTGGGCGTGGATTATCGATACATTCCCCATGTTCTTGGCTGCGTTTGTGTGTGGAATGATTCTTGCATTCACATACACTTCAATCGGCCTCGCATTATCCAGTATTTCGAGAGGACGTTTCTTCCCTGCAATCGGCCTAATTGCGATTCTGATGGGTACTCGGTCAATGGCTGCAATTATCAATGCCCTGTTTGACAAATCTCTGTTGTACATCATTTCGCCTTACGATGCTGTAGCACACGTATGCCAAGCTCTAATTGGCACGGAAATGACCTACGACCACCCGTGGGTGTGGAGTTTAGTTTCCGTAGTGATAATGAATGGTTTAGCATTATACTTGCTTGCAAATCGAGTTTCATCTCTGGAGGTGACCAGAGAATGATTCCGGATGTTTCACAACATGGGTCTGCAGAGACCACAGAATGGAAGCCTGTGGAAAATACTCCTGTGATAATGTTCGACCGTGTTTCAAAATCCTATGGTAGAATCAATGCCATGAACAGCGTTTCACTAGGTATTTCGGGCGGAGTTACCGGAATTCTTGGAATGAATGGAGCGGGCAAATCAACTCTGTTCAAATTGATGATGGGTAAAATCAAACCTAGTTCTGGAGCGATTAGGCTCTTTGGAACGGACCCTTGGAAAAATCCTGCGCCTTATTCCAGAGTGGGGTTTGTTCCCGAACATGAAAAAATGTATGATTGGATGACGGCTTTCGAATTCGTAACAACTTTCGCAAGGCTTCATGGTATGACCAGAGAAGAGGCGAGCAAGGAGGCAACGAGAGTTCTTTCATTCGTATCATTGGGAGACGTAATGCACAAGAGAATCGGTCAATTTTCAAAAGGGATGCGTCAGAGAGTGAAAATTGCACATGCTTTAGTTAACGACCCTGAGCTGATTATTCTTGACGAGCCACTGCAAGGCTGTGACCCACTTGCTAGAACAACCATAATGAACGTAATCAAAGAACTTGGAGCTATGGGTAGAACCGTATTGGTTTCTAGCCATATTCTACATGAAATAGAGAGAATTACTGAACAGATTGTAATTCTACATCGTGGACGAATACTCGCACTTGGTAATTCCCATGCGATTAGAGAAATGCTGGACCAGCACCCTCACAAAATAGAGCTAGAATGTGATGAGCCACGTAAGTTAGCCAAGAGTATGTTGGCTATTGATGAAGTGACAGGTATGTCATTTTCCAGCCCTACTAAATTGCTAATTGAAACTCAACATCTGGGCGAAGTCCACAAAAAATTACCGAGTACAATCATCGAAAGCGGTAGTACAGTTACCGCAATTGACAATCCCGATGACGACCTTCAATCGATTTTGATGTACCTTACAGGTGGGGCGCTATGAGCAGTAGAATGGATACAATTTGGTCAAAACTCGACCGTAAATCCACTGCTATTGCCGAGTTCACAATGCGGCAATATCGCACGAGAATTTCTACGTGGGTTGTGATGATTGCTTCCGCAATCGCACTGTTTTTGATGCTATTATTTTACATCGAAGCCATGAACACTGAAATCGAATCCATTGATAATGACGGTGATTCCTTTGACACAGATGGAGATGGTTACCCCGATGGCCAAGAACGGCTAGAAGGCACTAATCCCGATTCAGCAGAATCATTTCCCGATTGGGTTGAACCAGACCCACCTGAAAAATGGATAAATGAAGATGATATCGATTGGGAGATTCTGGGTGATGGAGAAAATTATGTTGGGAATGACGATGACGGTGATTGTACCAACCTTGACACCTCCAGCCAAAGAGACGGCAATGACAATGGCCGAGAATGCGACATCCTAGTCACTGTTGATGCGCTCAATTCAACGATAACAGTAGATGCTGACGCAAATGTAGATGAAGACCCTGATGAAGAAAAATATGGCAAAGAAGCAGGCCATCGCTCATTCATTTTGGGTATTGGAAAATTCGGGATAGTGTACCTCCTAGGGATATTCCTTCCACTATTCTTGGCTACTGGCTTGATCAGAGAGGAGATGTCTGAAGGCACAATCCATTACATGTTAGCCAAGCCAATAGCTAGAGGAGAATTGTTACTATACAGAATGCTTGGTTACATCGGAATAACCTGGCCGTTTATTATTTCTGTTTGCGTTGTACTCTGCCTAATCACTGGCTTCACAGGACCGGGAGAAGGCTTCTTCCGTTGGTCTGACATTGGCGTATGGATGTCAATTGCATGGGCAACGATGTTAGTATCGCTAGTTTATGGGACAATATTCTGCGGGTTTGGAATTATCTGGAAAAATGGTGTAATTCTAGCCATCATTTTTGCCGCTTGGGAATTAGGAATGGCATTTGTTGCAATTTTCACCGGAGGCGATTCCGCAATTCGATACATGTCAGTTATCGGTTGGGGAATGATCATTGTCGATGCTGGAGTAGCCATTAGTTGGCCTGATAATTGGCAACTAATCGAAATCGGCCTCTGGGGCGGAGGTCATGGAGAAGAAAACTGGCTTGGAGAAATGGCCTATGTCGCATTACCAGCCGCTGAACCTCTCGCTGCTTTCAGTGGAAGTCCGAACCTAGGAGTTAGCAATTGGTTATCATTCCTAATCTCGACATTGGTCTTAGTTTTCCAGGGTGCAATGTTTTGGTTCATCGGGCAGTCGATTTTCAAGGGCAAGGAAGTGGATTAATGTCGGAATCAGCGAAGTTCACGGGCGATTTGTCAAGCCTGTGGAAATTGCAAAATCTACCTCCAATTCACCATCTCACTTGGGATTGGTGGTGGTGGCTGGTCATGTTGGATGACGAAGGAGGCAACCCTGCTGGAAAGCAATTAATGGTACTATGGTCAACTAAAGACAACCCTCTTGTTGAGGTAAACGGACATCCTTGGAAACCGGTCGGAAGGCCTGGATTCGATGACGACGGAGGTATCGCAATGGATGGAATGGTTGCAGCATGGTGGTACGATGGTTACAAGATGATTGAGCCGTTGGTATTGGAAGAAAGTCGAATTATTGTTATCGCTGAAGACCATCCTGATTGGCCATACGAAAAAGGCGGTATTGTTGCATCGCATACAGAAAAAGAATACTCAATGGGACTTAACCCTGAAGAAGACAAATTCTGGCTAAAGCTAGAAACAGCCCACGGTAATTTCGATTTGAAGATGGAACCCTGGAATAATGCTATGTCAAGCATGAAAGTCGCTCAAGCCGAATATGGTCTTGGAATGGGATATGGGATTTCTAGATTACATGGAGCCCTTTGTGATGGAACAATTGATGGAAAGAAGGTGAATGGCTCAGCATATTTCCAGAAAGTATGCGTTCAAGCACCATCTCCACCTTGGTTTTGGGGAATGCTGCATCTAGACGACGGCTCCTACATTGACTGGTTTGTACCACATGTCTCTCCGACTTTAACAGCAAAAGATCCACGTCATTGGAAGAGAAGAGATTTCACACATTTTCCACTTTCGATGGGAGGTCTGTTCCATGATGTTGGCCGACAAAGAAGCGAAAGATTCAGTGAAGTTAGAGTTGAAAGAACCTGCAATGAATTGGGGCTACCCACTTTTCACGTACACATGTGGAATGGTGTGACTGAAATCAGGATCGAAGCTAAGGCGGTAACTAGAGCACATTGGACTTTCGACCAACCAACCAGAGGAGGAATGAAATCACATTTGACCTACAATGAGTACCCGTTGGATGTAACCAAACTGGAAATTGACGATGAACAGGGTATTAGAGGCCGCGAAGATTGGGGCGTTATCCGAGGCAATGCGGAACACTCTTGGGGGCTACTTCACTGATGAAATCGCCGTAAGGTTCATCATCGACTATGTCCCGATACTAATTAGGAGAGGTTATTATGTCCGATGAGGAACTATCAACTGAGACCGCAGAAGAAGGAAGTCCGCAAGTGGAAACTGAGGAGCCCGAAAATCCAACATCCAACCAAAACTCACTCAGGGAAAAATTCCGCTTGACTGGTGATGAAGAAATTCTCAAAGATGTGAAACCATCCATCTTTGCTTTCGTCCCAATGTATGTTATTTCGCTAATAATTCTTGGAGCACACCTACTCTTCGCCATCGATTGGGATGCTAGTAGTGATGACAATTTCATGGTCAAGACCATGGTTTTCTTGATTGAACTATCAGACATTGGAGAAATCGGATTCGTTCTAGTGATGCTGGGTGTTACTTGGTTNAACAGAATGTTGAACGGAACTACAAGCGGCAAATGGACAACCATTTTCCTATTGGTTGTAGCACTAACACCCCCTGTATTGAGGCTTGATGATTTCATTGCATGGATAATGAACAAGGATTCTGGATTCATTCCGCTAGACGAGTTCAGTTACACATTATTCGGTATTTTTTGGGCTGTATTGTTCACTTTGTTTACCATATTTTATCAGCGAAGTTTCCACTACGCAATTACAAACCACAGAGTTATTTTCACACAACATTTAATCATTCCAGGAGATGGAAGAAGGATTCTTTTCGACAATATTAACGAGATAAGAACTCAAAGAACAATGCTTGGCGCAATGTTTGGATATAACACTATCATNTGTGATACTGGAAGCCAATTAGGAATTGGAGAAGATGCCATGTCGGTTTCAGTAGGCACAACTGCAGGAGGCAATTCTGGTGAAAGTGTTACTACAGAGGGACAAGTTACAAAGAATATATTCAAGAAGATGTTCGCATTCTTGACCTACCAAAGAACCAGAAAAATAGACCTGCCTGACCCAAGATTCTCTTTCTTCTGCATCACAAACTGGAAAGCGATTGAGCAGTTGCTGAACGAAATGCATCAGAGACACAGCCAATCCGGGATTCTAAACGACCTAAAAGACCAAATCGCAGAATCTCAAGATTGACACATAGGTTTCAAAAACCTGTTCTCTAAGGCGCTGTCATGAGCGACCTAATCCAGCAGGCTGGCATGGCCCTATCAAGTGGACAATTTACCGAAGCTATGGAGTTATTTGACCAAGNAAGAGAAGCAGAACCTGACAACGCAGTAGCGCATTACGGATGGGCTGAATCTGCATTCATGCGGCTATCGATGGACATGGAAGAGGATGTACCTGCCGGTAAAATCATGCAGGTCTACAAGAAAGCAATGCAGCTTGATGAAGAGAACCTAGAATATGTTGCATCCTTCGCAAATTTCTGCCTAGATTGTGGAAGAATCCCAATGGCTATCAAAGAATATCAACGTCTCGAAAAGATGGCTGATTTGAACGAGATTCCAGTAGAGGACACATTGTTCGATGCTAGCAGACTAATCGTTGATGCTATCGAGAGAGTTGGACAACCAATGGATAATCCAATGATTCAGCCATGGCTAAGACAGGCTTTGGTCTGGGCTGTTGGTGGCCTAGGATATTCCGCAGAAGATGCTGTAAAGATGCTTTCTTCAGATGAGTGAGGTGCATCGAATGGGGAAGGCGCGTATCGCCTTCCGTTTCGGCCACTATGGTGATTGTTTTCACGGCAGTCAGGTCCAACCGGATGTCCCTACCGTCCAAGGTACATTCATGCACATTTTCAAAAAGAAATTGAAGTGGACTCAGGAGAGAATGCCTGTTGCATTTTCCAGCCGTACAGATTCAGGAGTCCATGTCAGATTGAATGGTGGATTCATCGACCTAGAGCAAGAACGGTGGGATGCAATGGGCGAGGCAGGGTTCATCAAGGCCGTTGGTCATCAGATCCCGGAAAGTATCTCCTTGGTGGACGCTAGACAAGTCGCGGATGATTGGAGCCCACGTAGAGCATTGTATCGAACATACAGGTACAGAATGGAATGCATGGAGGGCTGGGTCGAACCAGAATTGGAAGACTTCACCCAACTGTGTTCACTGTTCAAGGGAGAGCACGACTGGTCTAATTTCTGTAGAAGAGAACCTGGACGAACAACTACTCGTGTAGTTGAAGAATGCAAACCTTGGGTAAATGATGGGCGTATCATTGGATTCGAAATTGTTGGAGAAGCATTTGTGTGGAATCAAGTCAGGAGAATCGCAAATGCAATGTTAGCAGTAATTACGGGATATCGGACTATTGAGCGAGTTATTGAAGCAAGAGATAATCCACAANTTGAGATCGATTTAGGATTAGCAGACCCCGATTGGCTAATTTTGTGGTCAGTATCTTGGGAAGGGATCCCAGATATTGAAACTCCAGAGCCTACAATACCTGTTCCNGACCACTCCAGTTCAAGATGGCAAGACCTATGCAGACAACAGCAAAAAGAAATACTGATCAGACAGTTTGACTTCATTCAAGGACGATACTGACCGTATCACCATCGACGAGGGAACATGATTCTCTCAGAAAAACACCAGCGATAACTTCCACGACATCTTCATGCCTTGTCAGATCAGGAATCAAAACTGCACAATCATGACTAGCACCTTCAGCCTCGATTGTTGCTAGAAATGCTGTTGCCCCACCGAAGGAGACTCCATCTCTGTCGAAGCCTTTGACCCTGTGCGATTGTACTGAACTTGAATCTCCTTCTTCCAAACCTGCACTAACTCGCAGCTTCTTGTATTGAACCAATGATTCTCCTTCGACTTTTACGTTCAGAGTTCCAGGCCATGCTCCTTTACCAATTATGGTCTTAAATTGGTCTTGGTAATGTTGTTGAGACATGAAGATGTGTGCTCTTCCAAGCCCTGAGGATACGATGCCATCAATTCGCATTGACCGGCCCAGCGACCTCTTATTCATGACTGTTTGCAACGGAGCAAAACAACATGTAGAACAACCATGTGGCATTGCCATGGCAGGAGATTTATCTTGGATGGAAGAGAGGTATGCACACCTAGAAGAACAATCGCTTCTGTGGCAACCACCAACTCTCGAAAGCGCAAATATTCCACGCTGTACGATGGACGGCAAGCCTACAATTATGCTATCTGCTAACAATTATCTGAACCTCACGACTCATCCAAAGGTTGTCGAAGCTTCAATCGCAGCCACACGAAAGTACGGCGCTGGTAGCGGCTCAGTCAGGGCCATCGCCGGTACGATGGATATCCACCTAGAGGCTGAAAGAAAAGTAGCAGAATTCAAAGGAGTTGAATCTGCATTAATCTACTCTGCTGGCTATACTGTAAACGTAGGGTTAATTCCCTCTTTGGTTCAAGGAAAGCAAGACATAATTATCTCAGACGAATTAAACCATGGCTCGATTATTGATGGAGTAAGGCTCACCAAGGCAAAGAGAGCGGTTTTCCCTCACAATGACATGGGTGCCCTAGAACAGGTGCTGAGGGAAAACGATGACTCAGAAAGGAAACTCATAATCGTTGACGGAGTCTTTTCCATGGATGGAGACATCTGTCCTCTTGATGAATTGACTGCACTTGCTGAAGAGTACAATGCGATGGTTATGGTTGATGACTGCCACGGAGAGGGAGTTCTCGGAGATGGTGGGAGAGGTATCGTTGACCACTTCAAACTGCAAGGCAGGGTCGACTTTGANGGAGGTTCTTTTTCCAAGGCACTGGGTGTTCAAGGAGGGATTCTTGCAGGCAAGGAAATAGTCCGTAATCACGCACTTAATCACTCTAGATCTTGGTTGCTTAGCGGATCACAGCCACCAGGTGTTGCAGCAGCCCAAAAGGCTGCAATCGAAGTTCTGATGGACGAGCCTGAGCATCATGCTAGACTTTGGGACAACACTGAATATTTCCGAAGTGAAATGCAATCACTAGGCTTCGACACAGGCGTTTCAACAACACCGATTATACCAGTGATGTGTGGTGATTCTTCAGTAGCTAAAGGACTCTCCAATGAGATGTTGAAACAGGGAGTAATGGCAGGAGCAATTGTTTTCCCAATGGTTGCAAGGGACAAAGCACGTGTGAGAACTCAAATGTCTGCAGGCTTAACACGTGATGACTTAGATGAAGTNCTTCGAATCTTTGAGAGCGCTGGAAAAGAAGTCGGATTGATTTAATCACTCTTCTTCGGATTCAAACTCTTCGATTACTTCCATCAACTCGGTGTCATCAGATTCTATCGAATCTGATTCCTGTTCTTGGAGATACTGTTTAGCCGGCATTTCTGCAAAGGGAGTAATACCATCTTCAATCATGCAAAGTAATCTCCACCTTGGCGCCCATGAAAGATGGATGTAAAGTGGTCCCGGAATCATCAACAAACCCCATGACAAATATTGAGAGTAGGTATTGTTAACCAGCAAATCAGTATGAATCAAAGTGAATAATGCAAAACCGATGAACGGCATCGGATAGAGTGCTTTTCTGTTTACTGCAATTGGCATTCGTTTGGTGAATGCGTTAACAATTCGGCTGAATATTCCCAAGAATGCAGTTGCGAAAATTAGCAAGCTAGCATGAAGTAACCAAAGAGGGAACCAAAATTCTTCGGTCATTGCATAAGGAAGAATCAAGGCCGAAGAAACCAAGAAACCGTAGAATGCGCCTATATTAGACGGGTGAGATAGCCAAAGGGGTAAGTTGGAAAATCGTTTTGATAGTCCTCCTCCTGTTAACAAATCGCGCTGTGATTCATCCAGCGAGGAGATGTCTCCGTCCCAGACTGAGTCTGCGGGCATAGTGTGTGTGCGTAGAATAAACCATTTGAAGGTACGGTGTGATGTTCATATTTTCAATATGATTTCATTCATTTGTAAAGATGCGAGAGATAGGTCCTTGTACATCAATTTCCTCTTCAGGCAACCACTCTCTTTCGAGCAAAGTAGATTCTTGTGATTCTCTTTCACGNGCATCTTCAAATTCATCATTTGACCCATTTACTGCATTATTCAGAGAGATTGCTTGATTGATTATTGCAAGGTGCTTATTGAGAACTGATTCTTTCAGATTTGTATTCCATACGGACAAAACCGACAGATCATCATCTTGACGATGAATAACCCAGCATGAAAGTGAGTCTTTGGCTAGCTTCAATCTGTGGTTACCAGGTTCTATCCAATTTTCAGAAAATTTGACCATGATTTCTGATTTTGAGACCGGTTCTGATTCCATGAATGGGTGATTCAAGTTAACCGCTAATGGAATCTGAGCAGTAGCGGAAATCAAACTACGGATTAGTAACACATCTATGATAACCAACAAAACCGTAATCAGAAGCCAGTTAGCGGGCCAAAAGATCACTAATATTGCAAATGTTATATTGATCACACCAAGTGAAATCTTCATGTTTTTAGTTGAATCATTCAACTCTTTACCAAGAGGCGTCTTCGAGAAAAGAATCAGCCCCTTTGGTGCGTCCATAATCCCGCCACGAGCATTTAGGACATGAAACCCTCGTCATGATGCATGATTTACCCCCATCATTCAAGAAGGGTGGAATTACGAACCACCCCGTAGGGGTGCCTATGGTCGAGTTGCCGAGAGGGAATATCATAGAGGAAAGGCGCGGAGGCGCAGGCATTCTCGCAACCTTGGTCAATGAGATGGTAAAACTCAANTCGAGCGGATACATTCGCACTGAAAGAACGCCCGCTGAAAAGATGCCGAGAGTTGGACAAGTTGTCGTAACCAGAGGAGANGTCAGCGCTGCAATTCACGAAGAGAAAGCGATTCTTGAAGGTGTAGAAGCACTGATTGAGATCGAAGCAGATTCCACTGAACTCGACTGCCTTATTCAGTTGATTGAAGATGTAGACGTTCAACGTATTCTTGACTTACATCCCACTGCTAAACTTACTGTAGAAACTCCTGAAGAGAGCAAATCATCGCAGTGGTGGGAAAATATCAGCAATCGGAAAAATGCNTGGACCAAGTCGAGTAAATTACCAACGATTGAAGCAACTATTGAGGCGCCTGAGTTTGTCAAGGCCAAAGCAGCAGCAATGGTACACAGGCATGTCGAAATGGGTACGTCGCTCAAACCAGGAAGTGTGCATTCCAATGAAAGTGAGCTGATTTTCCAACTCGCATCAAATCTCAAGAATCATGGCAAACCGTTGTTGGTAATCAGTAGAAAATCCCGTGAAGAATTGATGGTCAATTTCAACATACCAGCAGAGGATAGCCTCTGGTTGTCGCAGAAAGAAGGTGACGGTGTTCAATTCGTTGATATCGATGCAATAAAGGGCACAGTGTATGGATTCTTGGAGGGCAACTTAAGGGCTGTTCTTCTCTTAGACGGTTTGGAATATCTAGCGAACATTTGTGGAACTAAACCTGTAATTGAGATGGTTAGAGAACTAGGTGACAGGATGAGATACGAGGATGACTGTCTGCTAATTTCATTCGATAAATCTGCATGGACTAAATCGGAAGCAGCNCAGTTGACAAGGGCTGCTCCATATCTGGAAACTTCCGTCATTTCAGCATGGAACACTGACCCAGATTCGCTACTAGACCACCCATTGATGGCACCTCCAACCGAAGAAGAATTGCTTCGCCTAGCTGAATATCTGGAAGCAAACACTCCAGAATCATTTGTCCCCGAGGAAATTGTTGAAGCTGTTCCTGAACCTGTTGAAGTTATCGAAGAGATACCTATTGAGGTCGTGGAAGAGGAAATAATCATCACTGAGACGATACACGAAGAAGTCGTGGAAGAAGTTCCTGAACCTGTTGAATCCAAGGGTCCAAGGAAACCACAACGAGTCAAGAGGCGCAAAGCCAAGCGCTCNAAAATCATGAGTGCAAGAGAAGCTGGCCTAGCCGGCCTTGCGGCGGTGAAAGGTGACAGAGCCATTGGAGAGTTGCCGATGACTAAGTCACTACCGAAGACAGCCATTGGCGTTGGTAAAGAAGGCGCCATGCCATCGATTCCAAACANAATCCCTACAGAATTGAATGATGCAGCGCGCCAAGATTCCTCCAAGAAATCTAGAAAATTACCTGAAACTAAACTTGGTCCGAAAGCGGTTGGCAGAAAGAAAGGCGATTCCGAAGGCAAAGTCATCAGCCCCTTAGCGGCGCGTGGTGTCGAAATCAAGCGCAACATTGCAAAGAGGTCTCAAGCATCTAGTGTCCCTCAAAAGGAACTAGATATCGATAAGGAACTCGAATCTTGGAAATTTAACGAGGAGGAGATGGAATGAGACTTTCGCACCGAGAGAAACTTCAACTCGCCCTAGCTAACGCCAGAGAAAGTCTCGGGAGAGATAACACTTCAACACAACCGGCGTTATCAAAATTGAACACACTTCGAGGAGTAAAAGAAGCGATTGATACCAGAGAAGGAAACCTCCTTTCCAGAACTGGAGTGAAGACCCGTCCAACCTTTGACATTGTTGCAGACCAGATCCTTGGAGAACCTACCTCTTGGAAGCCAAGTATTGATTTGGATGAAGGAGAAAATTCGCTTTCACAAATCGCTGCAAAACGAATCGGTGAAATGCGAGAAAGGCAAGAAATNGAGGAAGGAGAAGAAGAATTGCTNGGGGAATCATTTGGCATGCTAAAAGATGGCAGGCCAATATGGGCAGAAGTTCTCGATACCCAGAGAGGATACTCTACTAATTTCACAGACTACGGTNTGAAAGACCTAGCNTTCAGGCCTTTGTGGCCTCCGGTTCAGAAACTCTCAGACCACAATACTTGGAAAAGTTGGCATGTTGTTGAAGAAAACTCACGTGCATCAATGGCTTGTGAAAAGGTAATTGAAAAGCCNGGAATTACGATGAATCCATTACTAATTCTTGGAGACACCGGATGTGGCAAGTCCCATATCTTAAGCGCCTCAGTTCAAGCGATGATTCGCAGACAAGACGGTAATGTACACTTGTTATCGACATCAGCAATGAGAGGATGGGAGTCACTGCCTGATGGATGGCAAGACGCTGTTGCTCATGCTAACCTAATCGCAATCGATGACCTCCACCTTGCTGATGAAAGAATTGCGACAGAGCTTGGAATGATGATTGATTATGCCCTAAACATGGGTGTACAAGTTATCGCAACATCCCGAGTTGATTCTAATGAATGGCCGGCTCGCAGACTATGGGAAGTTATGCGCTCCGCTACGAGTGTCTGGATTAGGAAACCCAGTTCCGCTTCTCTAATCACACACCTACGACGTAATGCAGGGGGCAGAGCACTGCTCCTAGACGATGCAATGATTGCTAGAATCGTCAAGCANGGAGGAGGGGACTGGCGAAGCACTGATGCAGCATTTGAGAAAGTCGCTCTTGCAGTTGAATCTGGAGAGCGAATTATTTCCGGTGATGATGTTACTAGTATTCTCGAAGAAGTACCTCAAGAAATGACTGAAGTAGAATTATTCACTGAAAGAGAAGACTTGGAAGAGATTGCTTCTAGGGTTATCTCCGAAACACTCGACCATGTTTACACTGGAAGAGATGTCGCAGGGGTGGAATTGAACGTACCTGTTCCTGAATTAAGCGACGATTGGGAAGTTCCAGAACTCACGATTGAGGAGAAGGATGAATTGCATGAAGTGTTGACTAGCAGGAACCTCACACCNCATGTNACAACAACCCTGACCGTGGACGAAAGTGATGAATTCTTGGTTCAAAGAGATGACAATCTGGACGCCTTAGACCAAGTTCGAGTTGCTGAAACTACCTCTAGCATTGATTCAATTACCGACCAAATGTTCGAGAGTATGACCAACGAACACATAGAGCAATCAAAGAAATTAGCCGAACTAGAACAAGAAATGTATGACTTAGCAGATAGAAGCAGAGATGCATCTGTTGAAGAGTTAATCGAAATCGCTGACCGAGTTGGTGAGATCGAAGTAATTCTAGGAAATGTGCAAGAGCCTCCAAGCTATGCTATGCTTACTCCTGTCACTGTCTTGACGCCAGTAGGTGAAGAGGCATGATGCGCCCCTGGTGGATGTCGGGAGTTCCGTTTGCTTGTCAGCCAGACTGTGGAAAATGCTGTGATGAACCTGGAGGCATTGTTTACCTCCGCCCTATCGATGCCGAAGCATTAGCTTCACATCATGAAATGGAAGTTGAAGAATGGCTTGAGAGAGATTGTCGACAAACACTTGATGGTAGATACATCTTGAACTCAGACCCCTACACTGACATCTGTATTTATCTCGATGAAGAAAAGAAATGCACTGTCTACCAGTCACGACCAGCACAATGCAGGTCATTCCCATTCTGGGCTGAAAATGTGCGCTCACAGCGCTCATGGGAAAAGACCGTGAATAGTTGCCCTGGACTCGAATCAGAGGAAGCTTTCATCATTGATGGCAATACAATTCGCAAGAAAATTATCGATGACAGAGATGCGACTAGAGGCTTTAGAGAATGGCCCTCAAAACGCAGATGATAGATTTTTATTTCATCGCATTTTCAGTAAAAAACACTAGGTGTTGTAAAACACACCATATGTGTATTTTGCCGCAGAAAACAGCGTCGCCCTTATACCGTGGTGGCTTTTCCCTAGGTCCGGTGGTGAATTCTTGGCTGATGAAGAGTCGTTGTTGGAATTGACTACTGCACACCTCAATATTGGTATGAGGGGAGTTCCAGTTGGAACTTGTAGAACATCCTTCGTAACCCCTACTGAGGGAGTTCACTATTGTGGATACCCGATTAGTGAAGTAGCTATGATGTCACCTGAAGACATCATTTATCTTCTATTCAACAAGGAGTTACCAACCATCGAGCAATCTGTAGAGTTTAGAGAAGATTTGCAATCCAGAGGCCAACTTCCTTCCGGCGTGGAAGAAGTTCTTGCCACCCTGCCAAGAGACGGCCATCCAATGGATTGGCTCTCAATCGGCATTCACACATTAGGAATGCTTGGTGGTGTTGACG
This sequence comes from Methanobacteriota archaeon, assembly GCA_002727695.1. Next base: position 26,120 of record PBXT01000072.1, read on the forward strand.
ATTGGAAAGAAGATGCAATGAATCTTATCGCTAGGATGCCGAGATTAATGGGATTAATTTTCAGATATCGTGAGGGTCGAACAGAGAACATCCCCAGTGATGATTTGACACTACCTTTGGTTGGAAGATTCACTAACACTCTTGATTTGGATAATGTTGACAAGGCTGTAATGAACAGAGTGCTATCGACATACCTAGTTCTTCACATGGACCACGGCGGAGGTAATTTGTCGACATTCACAGGCAAAGCTGTGGCAAGCGGTCACGCAACAGTCTACTCTTCAATGGCAGGAGCAATGAACGCTCTTTCTGGACCGCTGCACGGTAGAGCAAACCAGTCGTGTTTCGAATTCGTTAAACGCATTGGAACTTCAGACCCTGCTGAAGTCGAGAGATTCGTCAGAGGAGAACTTGAAGCGAAGAGGCCGGTATTCGGATTCGGGCATGCTGTTCTGCGTGCTGAAGATCCAAGAGCCACTGTACAATTCGCTTTAGGGGAAGAAATCTGCCCAGATGATGAGTATTACAGAATCATTCGAGTTCTGCGCCAAATTGCTCCAATGGTACTTTCAGAGAATCCAAAAATCAGCAATCCAAACGCAAACGTAGACATCGCAAGTGGAACCTTGCTAAACTATGTTGGACTTCAAGACCCTGAATACTATACCACATTCTTTGGATGGGCAAGAGTTGCAGGAATTGGTGCACAGATTGTAGACGAGAGAACGGTAATGCGCAACGGGAAAGGAATCCCAATTTACCGACCAAAATTCATCGCAGAAGACCAAACTCTGCGTCACATAGACTGAATAATAGGTCGTGCTGTTTTCCCACAGCCACGGTGACCAATCATTCTGACTGCCTTCCAACCCAATTGTTCATCGCTAATCTCGTGCCACGGAGCGACATCTTCTGGCACAATCCCTTTACTAAGGTCATTCCATTGTTCATCAGACAAAGGCATAGTAGCAGGTCTCATCCATCGACTACTGCCGCATGGCAACACCATTGATGGGTCGGGATAATCTGTTAGTATTGACAATCCAGCACTCAATAAGTCTCTCTCCATGTAAGGGTGACCAGGCCACACATACACAGGATAATCTCCCAAAATTTTCCTCAACCTGTCAAGTTGACGCCCTTTGAGCCCTACTGGTTTGCCAAGGTGTAGATAGCGTTTGATTCCTTCAAAGTAATCAACCGCACAAGGCATCATCGGAGCACCAGAACTCTTCTGCTCATTCATCAAACGATTGAATGAATATGCTACGAATTGAGGAAGAGCTCGAATCCTCTTACTGTTGTGCGAACCAGTTCTAGGCACCACTGGCAATAGTCTTGACCACGGGCGATTAGAGCCTGACAATTTTGCAACTTTTTTCATCGGCTTATGGAATGCATAGAACACCGCCGCCTCATTGTGAATGCCGGCTTCATCTACCATTTCACTAGCGAGTTCCATTATTCGAGCCATTCTGTTAGTTGGTTCCTTTTCAATAGAAGGCAAGCACCGTTTAATTTCCAAGCATGCAACTTTAGAATGCTCTTGCCAAGGAATCAACCATTCTTTGTCAGCCATCAATTTCTCAAAAGAGCAAAATCCGATTTCTTCTAATTCCGCTAAATTCCATTCCTCAACAATTTTTGGTCGGCCATCCAACTTTTCTTTTGGAATTGAAACCGTGTGGTCGTGATGAACCACTAATTGGTCATCTGCTGTTAGTCTTAAATCGAACTCGACGCCATCCATATTTTGCATAGCCTTCACCAAGGAAGCATGCGTATTTTCTGGATACTGGACGAACTCCATTAGTTTGGCATGAAACGATTTCATTATTGAATCATGTGCCGGAAATTGAAACCGGCCCAACTATCATAAGCGGTGAAACTCAGTGCGAGGCATGGCAGAAGACCAACGCGTNCGAGGATATTGTGCATATGATTGGGGTAAGAGCGCTTTCGAAACATCGGTAACAACAGCAGTTTTCCCGGCATGGTTCGCATACCTGTTCGCTGAAGCAAATGGAATCTCTACCAAAATCCTAGGTTCAGAATGGACAGCTGATGCTATGTTTTCAGGTGCAGTAATGATTGGTGCATTGCTAGTAGCAATTTGTGCACCTTCCCTTGGAGTAATTGCTGATCGAAGAATGATCAAAATTTGGTGGTTGCGAACACTAACCTGGGTTGGTGCAATCTCTTGTGTGCTTCTCGCATTATCTCCTTACTTGGGTGTTTCAATTGCCTGGATATGGGCAACTATCATGTTCATGATTGCAAATGTTGGTCTGAATGGAGCGGGCGTGTTTTACAATGCACTTCTACCACACATGGGCGATGAATCTGAAATGGATTCTATCTCAAACAAGGCCTTTGCCGCAGGATACCTCGGCGGTGGGATATTACTTGTTGTTCACTTGGGGATGGTTTTGAGTCTTGATGGTGGATGGGTTATTCCTTTCGTCATGGCATCCTCTGGATTGTGGTGGCTTGGATTCGCTCAGATGACATTCAGGATGGTTCCTGAACCTCACATCGAAGACGAGATGGAACCAATGGGGGTAATTGCATCAACGAAGATGGCTTTGGGAGAAGTGATTTCCACGTTAAAAGACATCAAGAGTTTCAGAACCTTATTCTTCTACATGCTAGCCTACTTCTGTTTCATTGATGGAATCAACTCTGTAACAGCTCTCGCAGGAGTGTTCGGAATTGTTGTTCTTGGNTTAACAACAACTGGGCTAATCATGACGATTGTNATCATTCAATTCGTTGCGGCTCCCGCTGCGATTGGATTCACGAAATTAGCAGACAAATGGGGNACCAAGAAAGCACTGCAATTTTCTTTNGTTTGCTGGTGTGTAGTGATTATNGGAGCACTATCTTTCGCACCTCTGGAATTAGAAAAGCACGAAGAATATGACATTCAATATACATGGGATGCAGATGAAGGTGCGTATTTTGTTGAGGCACGAGAAGGAGTAAACAACATTGCAGCACTACCGAATGACGATGAACAAAAGTGGGCTCTGGATTATGAAGAAATCCTACCAGTTCAACAAAACAAAGACGTGAAGCGACAGGGTTATGCTGTCGAATGGGCATTTGATGATGATGGAGCACCAATCTCAATGCAAGTTAATCTAACTGAANCAACTATGGCNGCATTCAAAGCATCTATGGATGACTCAAGATTCTCCTACAGTGTTGAAGGAGGAGAACTAGAGGATATGGTCGTTGGAGAGAACCATCCGACCAGCCTTGGAGACGGAATGCTAGATTTCATTCCAGACACAGCTCGAGACTGGATTTGGGCACCGCTTGGAGTTACCGTCTTTTTCCAATTCTTGCTACTTGGGGCATTCGCAGGAGCTCTACTAGGTGGTTCACAAGGACTCGCTCGCTCGATGTTCGGCCAGATGGTTCCAGAAACTCGATCGGCTGAGTTCTTCGGATTCTTCGGATTCTTCGGAAAGGTTGCAGCATTANTTGGCCCACTAATCTATGCATTGATGACTGTCTGGTTCGATTCAAGAGTCGGTATTTTCGCTATCTCTCTACTGATTGTAGCCGGTGCATTGTTACTCAGAAAGGTCGATGTTGAAGATGGTATCGCCGTAGCAAAAGCAGAGGATGAAAGAAACCGTTCTAGCGCTGCGGAGTGAAAATACTCATAGCCGTAGGCTATGGGCGGTGAAGCAATGAGTCCGTACTCNGTGATGATGGGATTAATCCTAATCCTNACNCCAATCATTTGCTGGGTGTTTACACTTGGCCGTGAACATACTAGAACTCCATTGAANAAAGCGTTCCAAGTTATTCACGAGAAAAGGTACTANCTCCACGCNCTTGGTTACCTTTTCATCATCANGTGGAANGCACTGACTGATGACCTAAATGANCCNATNAAAATCAAAACTGGNAANTGGACTGATTGGATNTACTCTTTCGANGGTGAAATCACTNTNTGGGTTCAACAGACATTNGAGAACGCATGGCTAACNGANTTCTTGAATTTCCATTACCTATTCATCTACCTATTCTTGATTTACATCACTACAGTGTATTTCGCATACGTCGGTGAGAGAGACATGACTGACAAAGTCACTCTCAATTATCTATTGATTTACGCCTTAGCAGTTCCATACTACCTCTTCCTGAATGTGG
>PBXT01000073.1 GCA_002727695.1 Methanobacteriota archaeon
TCATATTCGAGTGCTTGTGGCTCTACGAATTCAGAAACAAAATCACGAACCATTTCACGTAGCATCTGGTGCTCGTCGCTAGGATTGGCTATGTCCACATTAATCCCCTATTCCGAGGGGAGATGATTTCGCTTTTTTGTGTTCGGTTTCAAAGCGTAATTTTACGGGCACGCTTGCGAGGGCGATTTTCATGTCCTACCGCGGGTCTAGATTTTGCTCTGCGAACTGCACGACGCCTCTTTGTTTTGCGAACTTTTCGTGAAACCTTTCTAGCCCTCTTGCCAACATGTTTGAGATGCCCAGATTCGATTTGAGGTTCCGCGGGAAGGTGATTGTCGATTCCTGCCCTTGCCAAGACATCTTTAGCAAGACCACGTGGAGATACAGTGGTTGCCTCTTCAACTATTCTTGAGGCCATGTGCCTAAGTGTATCGCCGTTGTGAACAATCGGCTTATTGGTGACATCTACCATTACATGTTGTTGAATTTCAAGCTGTTCTTCCATAAGTGAAACAAGGAAGTTTCTAGTTAAGTCTACTTGCTCTCGCTGTGACATATGCATCCCATCCAGTTATCAGGGACTCTGACGCAGTTATGAACTTTCGGCGAGATGCTAAGCAGAAAATCACGATTTAACATGCAAAAAAAATCAGTCGAAATGGGGCCGTGACCGGGAATTGAACCCGGGCTGGCAGGACCACAACCTACCGTGCTAACCGCTACACCATCACAGCCATCGGTTATTTCGCTCCACCGACAAGCCGTATTTATCTCATTCCGTCAGATTTTTTGACTCCTCACACCGTTCCATTCAAGATATATCACGATAGAGCATCATCTATGCGACGCCTAACAGTGCTCGTTTTGATGATGCTAATTATGCCTGTAACAATGGCTGAAGCAAGAAGTGTTCACTCCACAGATACTGTAGATATGTTCCCCCAAGGTAACATGCAAGATCCATCGCAATGGGATTTCAANAGGCACTTAGCCTTCACAGCGGAAAACAAAGCTGAAGATGGCCAATATGTCATGGGAATGGTTGCAGATGGACATATGACTATGGGGATTTCTCTACCTGAGCATNTGGACCATCAAACTGTTTGGGCGACATCGACACCCACAAACTCGAATGCATCGATTGGTGCGCCTGATGGTGCGTATCACTTCTCTACCGGACCAGACATCACTGTAGGCGGATTTGATGTTTCTGCATTGAGTGGAAACACAATTGAAAAGGTCGAATTGGTTGTTCACTTTGACATACCAGATGCATTGCAGCAAGATAAAACCCGTTTTTCAGTTGTCAANGATGGNCTGCATGATTTAGTTAAAACCTGGAGTAATACCCAAGGTGGTTTGTACTATATGGCAAATGGCTGGAGCATAGAAATTACCGATGATGATAACTGGACATGGGACGAGTTATCCAACGTTGAAATTACATTAGATTATGTTTCGAATGGGGGAACAGACGATTCACAATTACAAGTCGATGCTGTTGGACTGAAATTAACCATGAGAACTCCTTGGTATGGGGCAGAAAGAGTTGTTGCAACTTCTATAAATCAGTTTACAGAATGGCCAATTATGGATTTAAATCTGGCTTCAGGAACTTTGAATTCTGTTTCAACGGCACCATGTGGCTTGGATTCAAATGGAGGAACATGGACCACCGATACAATTGAGAAACCAGCGGGACAATCTTGGGGAAGAATACACTTTGATCACAGTGATGAAAATGGAACAGTTGATCTAGAGTACNTGGATAATCAGGGAGCATGGGTACAAATTGATGAGGCCACTATTCCAGTAGTTTCTGGTGATTTGCAACTTAGATTCACAATCACTGACACATGCCTGACTAGTGCATGGATAGACATCAATGACCCGAAACTGAAGATACAGGGAAGCATTTCAGGTGATGCAAGTGCAATGGTTGCAAATGCGACAAGGTGGACTATTGTAGTCAACGGACAAACTGTGGCCAACAATGATGGCGCCTCTATTGGCTTATTTGACTTGCAAATACCAATAGGCCATGCTATGGATTCATCCGATACGGAATTGGAAATCAAAATCAAGGCGTGGTACAATTGGGGCAATAATGGTTCACCATCCTCAATTACTCTGCATATTAACAGCATAGAAGTGATTGGAGCTTATTCCATTGAGTATGATGAAGACCCTGTTTGCTCGCTGATTGGTTCTCATGACCTGCAAGAAGATGGTGGAGGCCTGATTCTGCCTCTATTGTCGAGGTGCTCNGATGACAGAACCGATGTTGACAATTTAGTTGTAACATTCCTAAACTCAAATCCAGATGTCGTCGAAGTTGATTTGACAGAAGGCCAAGTTCGAATCAAGTTGTTACCTGAAGCATCGGGTGTTGCACAAATCACGGTTAAGGTAACTGATTCCGCAGGAAATTATTGGAGTGAAGTGTCCACAATCAATGTCGCTACAGTAGATGATGAACCCGTATTGGGAGAGTTCCCATCTGTAGTGCCTGTAGAGCATGGTTATGAACACAGGATTGCATTTGAGTTGAGTGATATAGACACATTCAATCAAGACTTAGTGGTAACAACTAACCGCTCTTGGGCGGAAGTTGACATGACTACTAGAGAAATTATTGTGGATGCACCAACTCCNGGTTTCACTTCGGTTTTGGTAACCGCTTGTGATGAAACTAGTTGTGTTGAAAGANCNCTTGACCTTGAAGTTNGAGCACTTGCNGAACTATTCATTGAAGAGATAAGNGTGGACGATGACATTCGANCAGGCGATATATTNGANGTNAAAGTATTCGTNCGTAATTCCGGTCAAGTAACGGCGACNATGATTGGAGTAAGATGTTCTGCAGACGGCCAGTCTTTCGGAACNGGAACNATCCAGATGCTTTCNCCTGGNCAAATGGGTTCAGTANTCTGCGACATGCAAGCACCTGATGGAGATGACAGNCTNATTATCGAAGCTGAAGTTGACCGTGGTACAAANGTTGANGAAGTTGATGAAACNAATAATGTCGAGTCAAAAACAATTGCAATAGGAGCTCCTCTACAAGACACTACAAGTACCGAAGAGGATGAATCATTCGAGATTGGACAAGGTACTGTTTACATTATCGCAGGNGTGGTTTTACTGATGATTATAGCATTGTTTGGATTCTTCGCACCACCAAAAATAAAGAAACTCGAATAGGNTTGCAAAAAACACCCTGTTTGACGGATAACCNCAAAATGTGGGTTAACATTCATATGCGGAAGTATTCAGAATTGGTTACTTCGCATGGGCTGTGGGGGCTCTTCACCATTGGTGACGAAGTCGAGTGTGGAACACATGAGTGAATTGAAAATAAGAATTGAGACCGAAGAATGGGTCTATGAGGAATACGTCGAAGCGTGATTATTTTTTCCAACTGCGAGGATATGTATCCTCTTTCATCAAAACGCAGTTGGGCTTCGCAACTTCACCCTGAGTCATATCAGGAATTACTTTGCTGGGTTGTACTAGTTTAGCTAGTGCAACTGCTTCTCCTTTGATAGTGACCAACAAGACTTCACTTCCAACTCCTAAGTCTTCAGGGATGCTTACAACCCCTGGACGTAGTAGAGGCGCACCATGAGATAATGCTGCTGCTGCACCATCCTTCACTACAATCCTTGGAACATCAGATAACATATCCTCGATTGGGTGTAAGATCCTCATCATTGCCGCATCATCACCTTTCTCATTCCAAAGCCAGTACGCATCTGCCAGCTGCTGCATGGTAATTGATTGTGACAAACTAAATTCCCCGGACGTTGGACGACGAAGTTCTTTCAGTTCTACTGCTGTGTCCATCAATAATCCAAGATCTCGTGCCATTGTTCGAACATATGTTCCTGCCTCACATTCAATATGTGCTAATGCAGATGTTCCATCAAAATCAAGTATCTCAAAACGGGAAATCTTACGGGTTCTAACTTGAACTCTAACCGCTGAGATTTCTGGAGGGACATTGTACACTTTGCCTCTTAGCATAGCCATATTCTCCTCCAATAACTCCCTGTCAACTTCTTTTGAAAATTTTAGAACCGCCAAGTATGACTTGTCGTGAGTAAGTATCCTTCCTGTAAGTCGCATTGCCTTTCCAGATAGAAGAGGAAGTAATCCTGAAGCGAATGGATCAAGAGTCCCGCCATGACCCAATTTTTCAAGACCCATCATATCTCTGGCCCATGCACTCACTTGATGTGATGATGGACCCGGTGATTTGTCAAGAAGGATGAAACATGATTCAAATAACTGCTCAATGTCTCTATCCTGTGGACTGCAACCATGCTTGTCAGAAGTCACTGCATCCTTATCCAAAATAATCATTCATTCTCCTCCAGGATTTCTAAAACTGTATTCAGGACACCTGCTGAATCCAAATTTGAGGCTTCAATTACATGTGTGTAAGGAGTTGTGTCTTCTGGGTTCAGCCCATACATTTCTTGGTACCGGGCTAAATCAATCTCACTTCGTTTTTGATTACCAGATAGTGCTTCTTGTAGAGAAATTCCTTCTCTACTTACCACTCTCTGAGCTCTGACTTCTTCACTTACATCAAGCCATACTCTAACACAATCCAATCCCAGTAAATGTGCCCACCAACCACTTAGTCGACTTTCCATTACTTCAGGACCTTCAGAATTTAGCATATTTGACTTCAATATTTCATCTAGTGATTTATCTACGGAAAAATCACTTGCACACAAATCTCCGAAATCAGAAAGGCTCATACCTCGGTTTTTTGCCTCATCACGGAAGATTTGTCCGCCGTTCAGAGAACTCCAACCTTTAGCATTACAAATGCCATTGACTAGTGTACTAGTTCCGCTTCCGGGGTGTCCAGAAATAGTAATTCTAGGCAAAGTTTCACCGCCACTCATGACGACATATTTTGCAAACATTAGTGCTTGGACCATCCCTTTCTACCATTGTGCTACCACATTCAGGACATTCCTTCGCATTGGCAGATTTAGGACTATCATCAACGGGTTTGGGTTGATTATTTTTCTTCTTAGGGCCATTTCGCCTCTGTTCACTCCTACGTCTGCGTGAACTTGCTTGGGAGTTTCTTGCACTTTTTGGAGCGCTGACCAAATGCAATAGTGGTTCTTTGAGACGCTCACCTTCTGCAACGATTGGGTGTGACTTGTATCGAATCAATTTGATATGACGGTCGACAACTCTTCCAAATGGTGCAGACATGCAGATGTAAACTGCAATCCATGCTGGGAAAAATAGGAACTTGCCAGTTTCTAGTCCCCATTCTGGAGACCATGGTAGTGAAACATAACTGACTCTGAAATCATTGACTGTATTGCCCATCCATGAAAAAATTGCTATGATGAATATCATCGTGAACATCATCGGTTTCATTGCACCCATTTGGACGCTCATTTGTTCAGGCATCATGTGCTGTTGTAGTGTTTGTGCTTTTTCCATAAGAATTGGATCTCTACCAACTCGTGCTTCATTCATCATTTTGCGGACTTGACCCTGTCTGTGACCAATATGAGCTTGCGCAATTGGATCCATGAACAGGTTTCGCAATGCAGTATTGATGAACATAGAGATTGAACCTAAGATTAGAACTGTGATTACAAACCACTTTTCGTCGGGTAACCATCCTGCCAAAAATGGGTCAGCGTAGTTACCCATGCTGGTCCTGATGCCTTCGGACATTAGCATGAAAGTCATTACAATCATGAACAGAAGCATGAACATCATTGAACCGCCCGGAGGAGTTGGTGGAGGTGCAGATTGTCCGCTCATGCCCCTACGGGGCATATCCCATCGCTTGAACGTTGTCACGCATTAGGACAATAATGCGAAGACCTCAAACATATGAGGTATACTCGAAGTTCATGGACGACAATGCGAAGACATGGCAACATTCCCAACCAATGCCAATGCGTGGCTCGCCTTGTGTAGTCAGTGAAGCCAATGCGTTGGCATTCACTTCAAAGATGTCNAATGTGAATCGCATTTTCCTTTTTTCAGATTCGGATAGAGCAATCCCGGGCGACTGGGATTANCTAGCTAGTGTTCGNCCNGGAGTTCCNCCAGAAGGTATCTTATCGGAGGTTGATGCTTGGCTTCGTCAATACCCAGATGCTTGGCTTGCGGTTGATATGAGAGTTGGAGTCATTCCTCCTGCTGTCCCAGACCTAGAAGAGATGCTTCGCACGTTCCCTAGAATTGTTATCATAATCGTATCTGACGACACGCGTGACCATCCTTGGCCACGATGGGAATATCCGCTGTAATCAGAATTCAAATCCGCATTCTGAACAGTTGATTGCATCTGCAGAGTTGTGGGCACTGCAAATCGGGCAGTCCTTGCCAGTTGATTCTGCTTCGCTTGCATCCTCAGCAGCAGGTTCTTNTTCTGCTTCTGCTTCTTCAGCANCCTCNTCAGTNNTNTCTTCNGCTGCAGACTNTTCTTCTGCGGCTTCTTCAGCAACCTCGGCAGTGGCTTCTTCGACATCCTCNGACTCNGNNGGAGCGTCTTCAGTNGCTTCCTCTTCNGNNTCNGAATCATCAGATCCCCAAGCNGCTGCNGCTGCNTCAATCTCTGCCTTCTTCANATATTGNTTGTCNTCNTCNTCGAACTTTACAGCATGGCGNACGAAATCATCTCTGNGNGATTCATCGATTCCNTTTGCAGCCATTACNCGCAACAGAACATCCTCTCTCCACTTGAATCCTGTGCCGGGTTCATCAACCTCATCAGCAGAATCATCAGCATCATCNCTTGTTTCTGATGTTTCAGGAGTGTCGTCCTCAACTTCATCCCCGAAAGTTACTCCGTGGAATTGGTTCAGTACTTCAGCATCAACTTCACCATCGCCCTTGATTTCGAATGAAACTTCTAGGCGCTCTCCCTTTTCTACAACAGGGATGGACCAAACATTCTGTGAACCGTTTTCTGCATCTGTGGTTTCGATTGAGACGTCATCTCTCTCCTTTCTTCCTTCGCCACGAACAGTCCAATCCTTCAACTCAAAGTTGGAAGGAAGAATGTCATTGATGCATACATCCTGCAATGCAGTATCTCCATTGTTTTCNAAGATGATCAAGACTTCATATCGGCCCTTACCGCCCATTGGCATAACAGACTTACCTGCAGAGAAGTTTCTGCGGTGGTGCCTTACTCTTAGGACNGGAACTTCATCGACATCTCTAGTACAAACAGGNCCGAACCTTTCTGCGCTGAATTCACANCGNNCNGGTCCTGCNACTGCNTCATTTCCNGGACTTGGGTCAGGAGCNACCAATGGATATGTGATTNTCAGNCTCTTNCCTGGNCCTAGNCCNATTGGCTCTTTTGTACCAATNGTCATNGACANTGTGTGNCCTTCACCATCAGGGCTTCGCATCTCCTTTTCGATTGAAATACCGTGAGCAACTTCTGCCTTGAATTGTTCTTCAGACATGTTGCTACTACCGATCTTTACTGCTATATCTTCAGGAGCAGGAGCATCGAATAATCCGGGAATATCATCAGTCAATCGAATCAGGTTGATTGGAGATGAACCTTCGTTCTTGATGGTTACAGATGCAGAAACATCATGGCGGCGATAAGAAGGTAGCACAGTCTTACTGTACTTCTTTGAAACGCTCGCATCTAGAACTTCGAGAGTAGATGCTTCTAATTCCAAGCTTCCTTCAGCGGTGTGGGAAGCTCTTGGCAATACTGTGTAACCCAAATCCCATGTGAAATCTGGCTTACCATTGCTCTCTACAGTAACAATATCCGACTCCCATCTTGAGTCAGGAAGGACATCTTCACGAACATCGCTGATATCGAGAAGCAAATCATCACTTCCCTTCATACTAACTTGCAACTTGACTAAGTCAACAGCAAATGATGATCGGTTTTCGAAAATAGTCTTACATTCCCAGTTGTCTGGTCTCTCAGATTCAACAGAGTTGATGTATGCAAATCCACGACAGAACGCATCTAGTTCTCTAAACTCTAGGGTTGAAAGCGTTGCATCAGCTTTGTANGTTGCTTTTGCTACACCTGCATTNATTGGCTTAATTCCGTCAACATGGATTGTTCCGGATAGACTCAATGTGCTTGTTGCACCTGCTGCAAGGTGTCCAACATCCCAACTTAGAGAGCCATCTTCNATAATTGCTCCTCCGGTTGCAACTATATTCAACTCAGAAGGAACTTCTCTAGTTACGATAACATCACTCAGTGATACACCGGATACATTCTCGACTTCNAGTTCCATCATCAATGGTCCACCGTCTCCTCCCTTGGAGACAGATAGTGAGCGCTCTTGTTCTCGGTCAGGATTTGTATCTAACCTCTCTCTTAGGACAAGCATTCTGCTGTTCTTGACCTTGTATTTGGTAGAGAATTCCTTGCGTGATTCTAGTTCATCAACCTGTACATGGTCTCCTGCTAAGTCTGTGTTCACAGTATTGTTTAGCATAACATCAATGTCATAGATTCTGTCAGATTCTGAAGGGTTTCTAACCTTCAAAACACCCTTTACATCTTGCTTGATAATCTCTCCATCAGAAGTCAACTTTGAGGTTTCAACTTCATGAAGTGAACCCTCAAGTTTG
>PBXT01000074.1 GCA_002727695.1 Methanobacteriota archaeon
TTCGATGTCAACTTCAACAGGGGCAGCATCAACCTTGACATCGACGCCCAGGTTTGAGAGCATGTCATTGATTGGCATCCCAGATTGGAATAATTTCGAAATGTCAGACATATCGAAGTTGAAGTTCACATCGCCTTTTGCCAGTCTCTCCGGGTCGATTCCCATGGCTTCGAACTTGGATTGGAATTGCTTCATCATGGCTTTTAGTTGATTGATATCAACGGTCATTCCCATCTTTTGAAACATCTCAGCCATCTGCTCTAGCATCTTTTCTTCCCAGTCTTCAGCCATCATTCTCACCTCACTAGGTAACCATCGGTTGTATAGTCGGAGCAGTAGCCCATATATGAACTCGTCGATTCCAATCTCACAACATGTTCAAGGCAGATTGTTGAGTCGCAAGGTCGATGGCGGAGGAAACTATTCTCGAATCTACAGAGAGAACAAGTGGCCGCGAGGCGTTACGCAAAAACGTCCAAGCCGCAATCGCATTGGCAGGTGCAGTTCGCTCCACTCTTGGGCCAAAGGGTCTAGACAAGCTACTGGTGGACGACCAAGGTGAGACTTTGGTTACCAATGATGGAGTAACAGTACTCGAGACCGCTAGAGTTGAGCACCCTGTTGCTAAAATGATAATCAGTGCATCATCTACTCAAGATAGAGTTGCAAGAGATGGCACAACTACCACCGTGGTAATTTGTGCTGAAATGTTGAGAAACGCCTGGCAATTGGTCAGGCAAGGCGTACATCCTACAATTATCGCAAGAGGATATGCACTCGCAGAAAAGTTCGCCCTATCTTCTTTAGATGAACTAGCAATCGAAGCAAGCACTGAACAAATTGAATCCGCAATCGAGACATCACTAGCAGGAAAATTAGACAAGGGAATGGAAAGCCACCTCGCCAAATTATCCCTCCAAGCAGCAGAGACGGTTTTGTCAGGCGTAAGAGCAGACCCTACCAGAGTCAAAATCATCAAACAGACGGGTGGGAACATGCAAGATTCCACTTTGATCACAGGTTTGGCTCTTGCAAAAAGCCGCATCCATCCTGAGATGAAAGAAAGAGGAGGGCCGGGTTCAATTCTTATCCTAGACGGAGGAATTGAGCGTAGGAAACCTCAATTTGAAACCAAATTGAACATCACATCTGCTGGTATGGTAGATGCATTCCGCAGTGCTGAATCAAAATCTCTTCTCAAGCAAGTAGAGAACCTAGTCGAAATTGGCTGTGACTTATTGGTCTGCAAAGAAGGAATTGACGACGAGGCACGCCAAGCACTTTCTAAGCATGGCATACTGACTTATCGCAGAGTCGAGAAGAGGGACTTGGACTTACTATCACGTGCATGCGGAGCAAATCTTGTTCCGGATGCTGGTAGAGCAACAAAGCAAGACCTCGGAGCGTTCATCAAGACTAGAGAAGAATTGCGAGGCGGAGTGAATCACTGGATTCTAGATGCTGAAGATAGTGGCGCAACTCTAATTGCAAGAGGTAGTACTCAAAGCGTATTAGATGAGGTAGAGCGTTGCTTCGCTGATGGTTTAGGAGTTGCTTGTCAGCTATTGGAAGAGCCAGTACTTCTGCCCGGAGCAGGCGCAACTCAAGTAGCACTTGGCCGCCGTCTACGAAGGTATGCAGAAACGGTTCCTGGCCGTGAACAACTCGCAATCGAAGCATGGGCAGATGCACTTGAATCAATACCTAGGGCACTGGCTGCTAACGCTGGATACGACGGAATTGACTCTTTGTTAAAACTAACAGCAGCCCATAACGAATCGGGAGATTTTATGGGATTAGACCTGAGTGACGGTGAGGCAAAAGACACAATTTCCAGAGGCGTACTAGAGCCAAAGAGCATTANCAAGCAGGCGATTTCAGGAGCTACAGAAGCAGCAATTAGCATCCTTAGAATCGATGATGTGCTATGGGCACAGATGGATGCTCAGATCCCAGATGAAGTTCAAGAACGCATCCAAGGATTCGGCGCAGAATGAGTAATCTGCTCTGTTTCACAGGTTAATGCAACTGGTTTAGCACCTTTAGGTTCAAGTAGCGACTCTTGTGTAGGTCGTTTATGGGCGAGTCCGGAAACAGACGAATTCTGATTACGGGAGCCCTCGGTCAAATCGGGATGGAGCTATTGGATGCTTTGCAAACCAAGTTTGGGTCTGAAAATGTGATTGCATCAGATATCAGAGAATCTGAGGATGTAGACAATTCTGGGTTCAGATATGAAAAACTCGATGTCCTTGATTCAGAGCGAATGGAGAGCATNATTCGTGACAACAATATCAACGAAGTGTACCATTTAGCAGCCTTGTTATCAGCAACTGGAGAAAAAAATCCACAACTATGCTGGACGATTAACATGGATGGTCTGATGAACGTTCTTGAGTTGGCTAGAAAATACAAATTCAGAATTTTCGCTCCTTCATCAATCGCAGTTTTTGGTGCTGATGTAGGCAAGATTGCTAAACAAGATTCCCCTCTNAACCCTGCAACAATGTACGGAATAACCAAAGTGGCTGGAGAACTGATGGCCGACTATTATCATTCAGCGCATGGAGTGGATGTCAGAGGATTGCGCTACCCTGGGTTAATTTCTTGGAAAGTTATGCCAGGTGGTGGAACAACAGACTATGCGGTTGAAATTTTCTACAAAGCAGTTGCTTCAGAGAGTTANTCTTGCTTCGTTAATCNNCAAACTAGATTGCCAATGATGTACATGGATGATGCGATTAAAGCTACCTTGCAGTTGATGGACGCACCAAGCGAGAGCCTCTCAATTCGAGGAGGTTACAATCTTCCTAGCCTGAATTTTACCGCAGAAGAGTTGTATAATAAAATCCGTGAAAAGATACCAGGCTTCGAATGCGAATTCGTTCCTGACCACCGCCAAGAATATGCGGACTCATGGCCAGATGAAACCGATGGCACACTGGCGGAGCAGGAATGGGGATTCAATTTGGAANACGACTTAGATTCGATGTGCGACGTGATGATTAACTCGCTAAACAAGTAGATTTTGATTTTACTAACGCGACCCAATGTTGAAAGGGGAGGCGCGACCGCCTAAAAGCCCGTTGAAGGGCATGAAGTATGTCGTAGTCTCCGGAGGCGTCCTCAGCGGACTTGGTAAAGGTGTGACTGCTTCAAGCATCGGCGTTCTTCTCAAAAGCGCAGGACTAAGAGTCACTGCGGTCAAAATTGATCCTTACCTAAACAGCGATGCTGGGACAATGTCTCCATTCGAACACGGCGAAGTTTTCGTTCTCGACGATGGCGGCGAAGCAGATTTGGACTTAGGCAACTACGAAAGATTCTGCGACTTGAATCTCTATCGTGACAACAATATAACTACTGGAAAAATATACTCCAAAGTAATTGAAGCAGAGCGAAGGGGAGACTACCTAGGCAAGACTGTTCAGGTTATTCCACACATCACTGATTCGGTTCAAGATTGGATTGAGGCGATTTCCTCAATTTCAGCTGATGGAAGCGGCGAGGCACCAGAAGCATGTGTTATCGAATTAGGTGGAACTGTTGGTGATATCGAATCTTCTCCATTCATCGAAGCATTGAGACAATTCCAATTTAGAGTTGGAAGAGAAAACATCTACTTCGTTCACGTTTCACTTGTTCCAGTAATGGGACCAGTTGGTGAGCAGAAGACCAAACCAACACAGCACACTGTGAAGGAATTGCGGGGTCTAGGAATCAATCCAGATGTACTGGTCTGCAGAGCAGAGACACCGCTTACACAAGAAGTGAGAGAAAAGCTAGCAGCATTCTGTCACGTATCTCCTAACTCTGTAATGAGCGCACATGATGTATCAAACATCTACCGAGTTCCACTATTGTTGAGAGACCAGGGCATGTGTGAAGCATTGAACATCGATTGCAATGCAACCGATATGATGTCTAGGTGGGAAGCAATGGCTGACCGCGTTGACAATCTTGGAGATGATGTCCACATTGCCATGGTTGGAAAGTACACAGGACTTACCGACTCATATCTCTCAGTGATTAAGGGTCTGGAACACGCATCATATGCGGTAAACCGTACACTGGTTATCGACTGGATTGAGGCAAGTAACCTCGAAGACACATCGCATTCAGACTGGGGTGTTCTAAGAGCAGCTGATGGAATATTGGTTCCTGGAGGATTTGGAGACAGAGGCATAGAGGGTAAGATCCTCGCTGCAAATTATGCTAGAACCAACAATGTGCCATATCTTGGAATATGCTTAGGTTTACAAATTGCAACCATCGAGTTCTGTAGAAACGTGCTTGGCATGGAAGGTGCGAACTCAACTGAATTCGATGAGAACACGCCGCATCCGGCGGTTGTATTCATGCCAGAAATCTCGAAAACACACCTTGGAGGGACTATGAGATTAGGTAGCCGTCCAACGATTTTCCAAGTTGATGATTGTATGACTCGCCGGCTTTACGGTGGTGCAGCGCAAGTTGATGAGCGTCATCGCCACCGCTACGAAGTAAATCCAGATTTAATCGAGAGAATTGAGGCTGAAGGACTCGTTTATGTTGGAAAAGACGAGACTGGTCAACGCTGTGAAATCTTCGAACTCGAAGGCCATCCTTACTATGTCGGAGTACAATACCACCCAGAATTCAAGAGCAGACCTGAGAAACCAAGTCCTCCGTTCCTAGGGCTTCTGAAAGCAGCATCTGGAGAAACTGTTTGAAGAACATGGTGAAGACTTAGTCTGCCTAGATGCCATTTCACTCCTCAACATTTCTTGAGGAGTTTGGGAAATGACGGGCTAAACCTTTTTGATATGATAGTAATGGATTTTACAATGGAGAAAATGAGTTCAAGGCATAAATACGGTACATTTGTGCTAATATTCGCTGTAATCGCATTCCTGCTGAGCATTTTTTCTACCGGTGCTACATGGGCTACAGTTGATGATGAATCAATAACTATCATAGAAGATGAAGGATTCTTTGATAATATAACATTTGAACTTGATTTAAGCGGTGATTTACAACTTACGGAGATGGATTCTGAGATCGAAGTCAGGGTTTTCATTGACGGATTCGATGAACCAGTTGAAGATCAAACATTCAGAGAATCAGAATCTTATGAGAAACTCGCAGAAAAATCTTCAGGAGATATGAGGACTACATTCGAGGATATGGATACCGCTGGAACAGTAGCTCAATGGATGCTTTGGCTTGGTATAATTGCGATGTTGATAACTGCAATTTTTGCATTCTGTTCACTGGCTCAAATTACAAATAGCCGTTTTACAACCTATAGTGGTTCAGTAGCGACATTTTTCTTGTTCTTCGCTCCTATTATTTGGTACATTTTGCTCCCTTCAGATGGAACATATACCAGCCTCGAGATAGTAGAAGAATTCTTTTTCTTCGATGAATCTCAATTTGCAACAAATTTCGATCCTTCCCCTTCAACAGGGCTATTCTTGTCACTTCTAAGTGCTCTATCTTCAATTGCAATGATGGTTATGGTTTATCGACATAACATTTCAGAAATAGTCAATGAAAAACCAAAATGGATGGATTCACTTTTCAATCTCAAATTGAATGGTGAGGAAAAGGTAGCACAGCCAATAAATTTTACAGAAAAGAAAGAACAGGCAGGACTCCTTATTCAGAAATCTGTGAACGTATACAAAAGCAGTAGGACTATGCAAGCATTAACTGTATTGATTGTTCTTACCTTGGTTTCAATACCGCTTTACTCTATTTTGTTTGAGGAAGAAGAAGAAGCTAATGCGTATCAAAGAGAATTGCAATACTACGTAGATGGAGATTCAGGGCGAATAATATGGATTGAAGGAACTGAAGTAATCAATGATGGGGAAACGTTGAGTTTTTCTTTTACAGAGGAAGACTTCCCAGATGAAGCAAAGAATAGTAACATAGTTGCGATTGAGTTTTACATTTACATTACGGATAATAACGATGAGGATAATGAACAAACTAGTGGATTAGGCTGTGTTGCTAACCCTGGACAAGATGCACCAGATTCAGTAGAGTATCGATTCAATACGCCAGGAGGTAGCGATTCATCGCAATCTCAATCCAATGTTTACACTTCCATAGAGCTACTGGAACTTCCTGAGCAGGGTTTTGGTCCTTACACGGGATACACCATTGAAGAAATAGAGGACTTATTCGACTCTAGCGATGAGGTTGTGGGAGATTATGAGTTCATGTACACAGCAAATGCAGAGGCAGGAGATTCAACATTTGAATGCGACAGGTCAGATTCCAGTGTGCAAATACAGTACTATGTTGATTTAATTTATTTTGATACCACAGTGTTCGAATCGACGGAATTTCAAGAATAAGGCCTTACATAGGGTA
>PBXT01000075.1 GCA_002727695.1 Methanobacteriota archaeon
TTGCCCCATAGTCATGATAATCACGACCAATAGCACCGAGATGAAGCGCCTCATCAATTACCTGACAACACCCTCCGCCCTTGAATGCTCGCATTGCAACACCCCCCTTCGGGGTGTGTTGCGGGTTTGGAATAACCATCCGAACCGTTTCTAGGAGTCGGTTGTTTCAAGTGCTACCCCTGTCCTCTTGTAACTATGGCAAGGTCTGTCTTGACTGGTATTGTCCTCGCGATGCTGATTGTCTCAGTAATGCCAATATCTGTGAATGCAGAAGATAGTGGGGGAGTGCAAGCCTCTGAATCAACAATTGCAATCTCTCCTTCAAATCCTGTCGAGGGTGGCTCTATTACAATCACGCTTACCCTATACAATTCAAATAATTTTGAAGCTGAAGATGTGATTTACAAATTCTATTGGAATGGCGTATCATCATCGCAATTAATTACAGCAAATACCGTTGACATACCTGCAGAGTCCACTGCAGATGTTCAAATTGTTAAATCTGGATTAACTGTTGGCGAACACAAAGTGTGGGTCGCATTCGAGTATGCAGACTCTGGTGAACAGATTTTCTTCTCTGAAATTATCGTTAGCGGCTTGGCTGACTTGGAAGCAACTACAATTTCTACTAGCCCTGTTGATGTTCAATCTGGAGATAATGTGTTAATCTCAACCGAAGTATCTAACACAGGTTCACAGGATGCTGATGCCAGCAGATTGCAAATCAACTTGGAATCACAGAGTGAAATTGTGGACGTTCCTGCATTACTTGCGGGTGAAAGCACTTGGGTCAATCATACCATNACTGCACCTTCTTCTGGAACNTATGACTTCACTGTAACACTTGACCTCGACGATGCTGTGATTGAAGCAGATGAAGATAACACATTCACCTCCTCGCTAACCGTCAATTCCAGGATGGATGTTTCTCATCTTGGAGAATTGTCTGTTTCTGTAGAGGAAGGAGCACTTCAGGGCCCATGGACAGTATCTGGGACATTGATTCGTACCGCAGGAGATGGAGTATCTGAAGTCCCAATGAGAATTGAAGTTAAGGATGATAATGGAGTAAATATTCCGTTACCTACATTCTATGTGAACATTAGTGGTGGAGAAAATGCACAGCAAGCATGGTCCTTCGACCTACTATACACACATGTTTCCAGCTTATCCGCCGGCAACCACCAAATTACTGCTGCAATAGATCCATATGGTACAGCCAGTTTCGTCCAAGAGAGTACNGAAAATGATAGAATTAGNACCTATTTTGACAAGTTCGATATCCCAGACGTTTCNGTTGACCCGTTCGCAGTTCCATCAAGAAACACAGTCAACAGCGGAAGCAATGTCGATTGGACGGTAGCAATTACCAACACTGGAGACGTGGAAGTCAAAGGCAAGTTGATTTACACATGGGAAGGCCAAACTGTAGCGGAAAACTCTCAACCTATAATCACAATTCAGGCAGGCGACACTTACATTTGGCAAAACACGCTGCCTACAGAAAGTGGCTCACATACTGCTGAATTCGAGGCGCAGTGGATTCCATTATCCGGGTCATTCGATGAAAACCCTCTCAACTCGTTTGCGAATGGTAGTGTCGAAGTAAATGCCCAGTTGAGGCTCTCTTGGTCTATGACTTCAATGGAGTTAGTCGATTCAGATCAAGAACCAGCGGAGTTCCCATTGATGGCTGGTGATGAATACACAGTCTCGATCAAACTCGCTTCACAAGAAACAGGAACAGTTACTTACTCGTGTGAAAATGAGTTGGGCGAAGTCTTCGCAACAATACCAATTGTTATTACTACAAGTGGACAAATCATAACCGTTGAATGTACATTCACAGCATCTGCGCCTTACACAAACATCAATCTAATTCCAAATGAGACATTGGTCAGCTCTACACAATCATGGAATTGGGATTCCAAGGAATCTAGCAACAATGTTGCAGACGACCCTGGAAGCATGACTTTCCAAACCGCAGCAATGATCGCAGTTATTTGTGTCATTTTGATTGCAGTATTAATCGCTGCAGTAATTTTGACTAGGGAAGTAGAAGAAGAAGTCGAACGTGATATCTTCGATTATTGTCCTGCTTGTGACGGCGAATTAAAGGGAGGGGAAGACCGCTGTCCTTGGTGTACTTTCAATCTCAAAAAGGCAAGAAAGCAATTCCACGACTGTGAGAGTTGTGGCGAATCTATACCAGACTTGCTCGCAAACTGTCCTTACTGTGGTGCTGAACAAGACACTTCCAAATTCTTTGAACAAAGAGAAAGAAGAGTCTTCGAGAAAGAAGAAGTTCCACTTGTTGAAGAAGAAGAGGAAATCGACCCAGAAACCATTCATGCAGCTGGATACGAAGGGTTTGATGAAGCGGTCAAAGAATTCGGATACGACTCTGATGATTTGGAAGACCACTGGGATGAGAATATCGCTAGAGCTGAAGCAGAAGTTGAGGCTGCATACGATAGAAGAATGGCAGATGAGGATGTCGAGTTGGATGAAGAAGAAGCACTCTCAACCGTCACTACAACACTCAAGTCTATCGAGGAAACATTCGAAGGACACGATATTGATGCAATCTTAGAGAACAAGAACATCAAGGCTCACACTGATGACGGAAGTGAATTATCTGCTAGCGATGCAGATATTCGTGGCAAATTGTACGAAATCACCGGAGAAGAGGGTGTAATGCCTGGTGACGAGGTACAAGTTGGAATGGGGATCCAAGACCGTTCACTGGCAGGAAATTTACTACCAGATGATGCGATGGATTTCTCGTTCGATGACGAAGAAGCCGACGAGTTGAACCCTGCAGCAGCTGCTGCTGCTGAAAATAAGAGGCGTCGTGGTGTGAGAAGGCGATCTAAGAAGGTGGAAACCGCTGAATGTGGCGCATGTGGCGCTGACATCCCTGTCGACGCTAGTGAATGCTCAGTCTGTGGCGCTAAATTCGAGTAAGATGCCTGTCAGTACTCATAGGGTTCGTCATCGCTAACGCTCGGCTGACCCTCTTGACTTCATTCAGGCAAAGCGTTCGAAACAAAAGGTACGCTTCAAACCATCGAGGGGTTCCATTGATACATTGGTGATGTTTCGGGTAGCGTGATGAGGCCGAGGCCAGCAATGTCTGCATTCATGATGTTAGCCATTCTAATGGCTTCTAGCATGGGCTGTATTGGATTGGTTCCTGCTCGTGAGTTCATGGAAGATTTGCGACCAGAGGCTAAGATGATTGAAGTCAAGGACAAGATCAACGCATCGCATGTCTTTACTACCGATATTACAGATGTTCAAGGGAGCACCACATATTCCACAAGTCAAACCTTTGAAGTTGATTCAAATGTAGTTGAAATTAGCGCATACATTTCTGCAGCTATGCCATTAGAGTTGATTCTACCAGGAATTCCAACCGATGTCAGGTTTGTAAGAGCATCATTAACCGATGCAAACGGAGACCAAGTCTGGTTTGAAGAAGTAACGGAAACTGAGAGGAAAATGGTTGCGACATTCCAGCAACCATTGGCAGAGGGAACATGGACGCTATCAGTTGATGCAAGAGGATACGGAGAAGAAGTGGCAAATCTCTACAAAGATTCATTCCAAGTTCTGATAAAGATTGAGCGTAAGTGTTGGGAATACCCTAACGAAGAAGGATGCGCATACGATTAGACTAAGCTTGAATCACAAGCATAGCGTCTCGAGCAACTTTCGCATTTTCCTTTGCGATTGTGATTTCTTTCAGCCCCACCTTGAACCATCAATCGTTGAACTTCTTTGACTGCGGAGAATAACTGGTGCTCGTTTTCTTCATTCCAATCGACTGTGTGTAGATTTTCAGAACCATATTTCAGAACCCCATAAGGAGGTTTTCTTCCGGTTGTAGATTCGACAAGATGTAAGTATGCCAAAAGCTGGATTTTGTGTGATTTGTGAGGCTTTTCTGGAATCTTGCCAGTCTTCTGTTCAACTGGAATGAATTCACCATCCACGATTACAATTTGATCTGGCCTACCTCTAAGTCCACTCAAGTCATCGACAAGTAATCCTGCAGTAGCTTCATCATCCGAATAAGCAACATCTGTATTTTCGTCTAATCCCGCATTTATCCTTGCAACTTCTAGGGCATTATCTGCTAGCAAGGCTCTCTGTAATTGCCAAGAAGCAAGTAATGTCCAAATCATTGCTACTGTGACAAGAATAAATCCAGCCTGCTCCTTGTCTTCNGCCCACATTAATCCAATTGCATGCAATCCGAAAATTGTGGCGCCCATTAACAAACCTGCTTCGACCCTTCCTCCTTGTCTCCAGCCTCCGATGAAACCGTAAGGTTGCAGTGTTCGTGGAATAGCAACTTCGTCAAGATTCTTCAAATCCCGTAGTTCAGGAGATTTTTCGATTGGTAAATCAATCCACTTTCTCCAAGGAAGATAAATTGCAAGAAGTCCAGCAATTAACCAAACCACGGATAGAATCGACAAATAGCGCGATATATCGATTGGAGTTCGGTCATCTGAGATGTTTGTGAAAATAATCGCATCTGTAACAAACATTACCACAATTGTAAACCACCAAGACCAGATGATTAACGCCCTTCGCAAATCGTTTTGCTTCAGTTTGAAGTTCTCAACCTTTTGATGAATTTCTGCATGTTTGATGCGCCCCTTGTCTATTGCTTTACCTCGCCCGGTCTTTCCATCTCTAGCAAGAGACCATGACAAAGGGCAGTATGCGTGCCTCTCGAGGTCACTTGCTGAGACATGTAGAGGTTTACCAGATTCATCACGCCAAAAACCATCATCGCTTTCATCAGCGATTACAAGGTTACTGGGGGGCACATCAGACAAAACCAAACCTCCTACATCAGACGTAGAGNCTACGTTGCAATCAAGGTTACCCTTGATGGTGTTAGCAATCTGTTCGCATTACTGCGCCCCATCTACCTGTTTTAGCCCTACGAAGCGGTTATTTAGGGGGGGCTGGTGGCCCGAATGCTGGAGTCATTACCATGACAGAACTTCTAGTCGACCGTGAGACATACGAGACAAACGCCGTTCACATCGGTACTCAACAAAAGAGTGCAGATATGGCCCAATTTATCCAAGAGGTTCGCTCAGATGGACTTTACCTAATTGATATAGAAATCACCGATAACAGAATCCGTTCCATTTCCCAATTCCTTAACCGCTACAACCCTGCAAACATCATGGTTGTTAGCGCTCGCCAATACGGACAGCGCCCAGCAAGACTGTTCGCTGAAGCAATTGGCGCAAACGCTGCTGTTGGAAGATTCATTCCAGGTAGCCTAACCAACCCTGCTCTACGCTCTTACGTTGAGCCAGATATGCTATTCGTAACAGACCCTGCAGCAGACCAACAAGCTCTACGTGAGGCAGTTAACTCTGGGCTACCAATCGTTGGTATCTGTGACGCTAACAACAACCTACGCAACGTAGACCTTGCTCTACCAGCAAATAACAAGGGTCGCAAATCACTTGCGCTACTATATTGGGTTCTTGCCCGTGAAGTTCTAAAGGCACGTGGCGAGACTACAGATGAGGCATGGGCTGAAGCTCAAGACCTAGAAGAGTGGGAATCTACTTTCTGAGCAGAGACTCACCCCAAATGGGTGATTAAAGATGAGTGAGTTCATCTTACCAAAACCAGGCGAATGGGATGGTGAGGCTCGCCCATTATTCCTGGCGCCAATGTCAGGCGTAACCGATCTTCCATACAGGTTACTTGCCAAAGAGTGTGGTGCCGATTTTACAATTACAGAGTTCACCAATTCGACTGCACTTACTCGTGATGCAGCGATGTCTTGGCGGAAAATGGAAACCTGTGATGATGAGAATCCATTCATTCCCCAAATCTTTGGTGGAGTAATCGAAGACATGGCATTGGCTGCTGAGTTATTGGAAGAAACTGCAGATTTGATTGACCTAAACTTTGGTTGTCCCGCTCCAAAGGTAACTAAAATCTGCGCAGGAGCAGCGTTGATGGGAGAGCCAGAAAACCTAGTCTCGATGTGCGAGGCAGTGGTTGACAGAGTGGATATTCCAGTTACTGCAAAGATGCGGCTTGGCACTGGGCAAGGTAATTTCAATGCCAAAGAAATATGTCAACAATTAGAGAACGTCGGGATTCAGAGATTGTGTGTTCATGGAAGAACCCTACGGCAGAGATACTCAGGAGTCGCTGACTGGGATTATATCACAGAGGTCGTTGATGCAGTAGAGACGCCCGTTATTGCTAACGGTGATGTGGTAGATGCAAAGACTGCAAAGGCGTGCCTTTCGCAAACTCATGCTGCTGGATTGATGGTAGGTCGTGGAGCAATCGGACGTCCTGCTGTTTTTGGAGAAATCAAAGTTGGTCTAGGTTGGATGGAGCGAGATGATTTACCTTGGATCGCCGCTCATGAGGGGGACTGGGATGAGTTGAGCTATGTCGCTCAACAATTTGCAACCCGCCGTTGGTGTTGGAACAGATACATCGAACTGGCACGTGAAACTACGGGCCTAAATCTGAAGTCGATGAGAGGACATGCAGTTTCATTCACTAAGGGTCTACCGAGTGCTAAGAAAATCCGAAACATAATGCATGGGAAGCAAAGTCGAGAAGAATTCGCTCAAGCAACTAGTGAGTTTTTAGCGACTAATTGACCAACCTTTTCGATTCTTCGAATAACTCGGTTGAGGTCGTCCATAGATTTCTGCTTCAGCATTGCAACATCCATTCCCACCAATCTATGGCCAAGTGGTAATCTTCCTCCTAAGAGGTTCAGTAGTAACATCTGGTCTTTGGCATCCATTGATTTGAGAGCTCTTTCAATGGTCTCGGGCTTACATGTTCCTTTCTTCAGATTCTTCAACAAAGAATTAGGCACAGACAGCCGCTCAAATCCGCCTTTCTTGAGTAACCAATCTTCTCCTCTGCGCATGTATTGNGTAGTCATTGCCGACCATAATGCNGTNGATAGNCGGTCGGTTCTTGCAACTCTCTCAACCATNCCTGTGGACCTGAATCTTTCTAGGATTCTACCGACTCTGGGTTTTGGTCCATTCAACTCCTTTGCGGCTTCATCGATTGAAATCGGAGCACCGGAGTTCAGCAACATTTCGAATATTCTGACCGACAAAGAATCTGCAACGATTTCTTTTCCAGGCCTCTCTCCAAGTAGGCCNACATCGGCCATGAATCTCGACAATTCACTCTCACCTTCTTCAAGCGGGCCCCATTCTTTGATTCNNAGAAGGGCGCTTGGCTTACCGTCNGGNGGNAATTCAATTTTCATTGCAACCTTTTTTCCTCGATTCCAAACCTCATCGAAAATCTCTAGTCGCTGTGAGTGGATTAGTTGNGCNCGNGCTTTCATNTTCGANATTGCNTTGTCAATCGAGCCTCCAGTTAGGTAGTAATTTTTCCAACCTTTGCCGGATGATGTCGATACTAATCCTGCGGATACTAAACGCACAAAGTGGTGGTGAATAGCGGCAGGAGTTAGACCGAGGTTTTCGGCTAATTCTCTTGTTTCGTACCCTTTGCTCGGGTCCATGAATAGGTGTTCTGACAGGACTCTGTGAATTGGAGAAAANGTTCCATCATCAGCGGCATTCTCTCCNCGTCGGCGATGNAAGCANAGTGTNTCGATNAGCCAAGAGATTAGTTTCTCTCTGTCATTCTTGCCNGCTGGTAGAGGAATCTCATCCAGTCGCAAGTCGAACATACAGCCAACGGATTGCCGAGGGGCTTTGAACAATGCGCAACAAACGCCTCTTGAGAGACGATTAGTGAATCAACGTCTCTCGTCCGACCATTCATAATCAATAGAACGGGAGTTCTGCCATTCTTCAGCATCGATTAGGTGAGGCGCCATCTCTAGGCGGTCTTCACGCAAGATTCCACGGCGACGAAGAACTTTGACTGCGGAATGAACAGATGCTCTAGAGCGACCGATTCTTCTTGCTAATGCGGCCTGTGAGCGTGGAATTCCATTTATTCTAATGTCATCAATAATCGTTCTTTGAACTAGAGAAAGCCCGATTGGCATCTTCCTTGCAGCTTCAGATTCACCAACATCCATTCCTCGAAGAACTTCGATCTGTGAAGGCGCTCCTGCAAAGTAACATGTTCTTCCATTAACTGAGATAATGGTGATGGCTTTTCTGCTAGTCAAGACATCAAGATGGTGTCTTAGTGTCCCGTTTGCAGCAGACAAATGNGATTGTAATTCACGATAGCACAAACCAGGATTCTTCTCAAGTGTTCTGAGAATTCTCTGTCTGAGCGGATGCTCAAAATCACTGATTCTAGCCTTTACTCCACCTCTTGTGAACATTAGTGAGGATAGGCTGGAGCCAATCCCCAAGATTCCACCAGTGGCTCCAGCGAGGCCCGCGGCAAGCCACGGTCGCTGAGTAATCCACTGTTTCAGAAGTGCCATGAGTACTTTTCAGCACTACTCACTTGTAATTGATTCGGTTATGTGAATCATCATCTCGACTTGATTGAGCCGCTACGGATTTTGAGGTGAGCAACTAATGGAGAGAGCAATCTTCCGCAAGTAACGCCGTGCTCAGAGAGGATGTAATCAACTCGCACAGGCGGACCATCATCCACTTGGCGAATCACTAACTCCTCTTCAACTAAAAATCGCAATTTATCAGATAGGGTTCGGCTGGAGATGCCGGATAGCAGAGTCTTGAGTTGGTTGAATCTTCGAGGCCCAGCAATGTACAGCGTTGATAGAATTTCAATTGTCCAACGNCTTCCGAATACATGTAATGCTTCGACAGCTGCCTCGACTTCCCATTCAGTGTTCCATGGTCCGCCTCTAGAGTTGTTGGCCAGTAACTCGCGTATGTGCTTACCGTTGGAGATTGTATCTTCAACATGGCTCTCAATATCACTCAGAACGGAGCTGGATAGAGATAGAGGAGGCTCGGGCATAAATCTCGCATAAGGTGTCTATGATAAAACATAGTGTAAATGTAAAACCATCAAGAATTTTGATACGAGGGTTTTCTACCTTCAATCAATGCACTCAAACCTTCCAGAGCATCATCGGTCGAGAAAATTGCCTCCAATTTNCCAAGTTCTTGTGATAATCCATCAGACAATTCAGTTGCACCCGCTGCATCAATCAAATCACTAGCCATTCGTAATGCAATAGGTGCAGTTCGAGATAGAGATTTCATTTGTCTAGAAACGAGTTTGTCTTCAGGGTCAAATCCGTCAGGGCAGTTTCCGTTTAGGATGGTTTCTAGGTTTTCATCACTGTAGAAATTCTGTGCAAATTTAGCAATCTTTGAATCCGCATTCATTGGTTTAGCAGGATACTTTTCAGCAGGTTTTCCTTGTGCATCAAGCATTGAAATTGTTTCATCGACTTTGGTNACATCAACCAAGTTTGTCACCATTCCAAGATCTGCAGCAGTTCTTGCATCCATGAAGTTTCCAGCAAGTACTGCCCAGCGTGCTGCAGGCAGTCCTGCTATCCTAGCTGGACGTTGTGTCCCACCTAATCCTGGGAATATTCCGATACTAGTCTCCGGGAATCTGAATTGGGTTTTTCTTGTACCAATACGGTAATCACAGGATAGAGCGAGTTCAAGTCCTCCACCTAGTGCTAAACCTGTTGTTAGTGCGATAGTTGTTTTACTTGAGGATTCAAGTTTGTTTTGAACAACATGCCCATTTGCAGTGAATTCGTAAATATCTGGGAAGGAGTCTGCACGGATTTTATCGACAAAGAACTTCACATCAGCACCTGCNACGAATGCTTTTCCGGCTCCGTCGAGTACAATCGTTCTGACAGAATTATCAGAATTAGCCTTGTCCAGAGCATCTCCTAGTTGATTGACTACAGTTTCATTTAGGGCATTCATTGCTTCCGGACGATTAATCGTAACAGTTGCGATTCCATCACTGATGTCTAGATCGACATATGAGAAAGAGAAATCACCCTCTCTTTTCCAGATTTCTGGTACAGGGAAATTCGCCAACTCACAGTAATCTTCTGCCATGGCTTTGGCCGAATCAATACCTAATCGGTTCGCTAACTCGAATGGTCCACGCGCCCACCTNAGTCCAACCTTTGCACCACGGTCTACATCTTCAAGCGAACAAACTTCTTCATCGACGATTTGTCCAGCAACTGCGAACACCTGCCCTAATAGACGAGTACGGATAATTCCCGCAGCCTCATCACTGCAATCAGTATCTTCACCGATTTCCCATTGGCCTCCGGCTTCGACCATTTCACGAAGATTTTCAGCGCCAACATACCTTGGAGTTTCAAGTTGTTCAGCTAGATAATCGGTTGAATGCAGCGCAATTGGAGGGCCTGTTAAGTTCATCAAAGCGAAAGGACCCATTCCGATTCTGAAAGCCTTCATTGCTACGGCATCGATTGCAGCAGCGCTTGCAATTCCCTCCTGNAANAACAAACAAGCCTCGTTNAGCCAAGGCACGAAGAATCGATTTACTACGAAACCGGGGCGGTCTTTACATAGAATTACGACCTTGCCCAGTCCTCTGCAATATTGTACAGTTNTTGCGATTGTATCTTNTGATGAGTCTTCACCAGGGATGACTTCGACTAGCCGATTTTTAGCAGGATGATAGAAGAAATGCAATCCAACAAATCGGTCAGGTCTACCCGATGCTAATGCCAGTTCATTCACGGATAAAGAAGAGGTATTGGATGCGAGAATCGTGCCTTCGCCACACACTTCGTTTAGAGTGTTGAAAACGGTGCTCTTGATATCAAAATCTTCGAACACGGCTTCGATTACTAAGTCGGTATCTGATGCAGTATTTTCAGTTCCTACAACACCAGTTATTCTTCCTTTAATCTGTTCGACTTGGTCAGGTGAGAAAATTCTCCTTTCCACCGCCTCAGACAAGAAATCAGCGATAATGGTTTGACCCCTTTCAACCCACTTTGCTTCTCTGTCTACCATTTGGACATCAAATTCTTCTTGCGCAGTTTTNTGAGCAATTCCNGAACCCATGTTGCCNGCACCGATGATTGCNACACTCTGTACAGGTTGCATATTACCCTCCAAATCAAACCCCTCCATGAATTAAACGGGGGAAGGCTTCAGTTCAAAAGAGTGAATCATATGCCTCTCGATGGCGCTTTGCCCAGTTTTCCTCTGAAAATAATGCGGCTCTTTCTTTGACCAATTTACTTTCATCTTTCAATTCTAAAATCGCATTCCGCCAAGCATCTATGTCTTCGGGCGGAAGAATATGATGTTGCAAAGGAATTTCGTTGTGTGCTGGAGCATCGGCAACTAAAGCTGTTGTCCCTGCTGCGTAAGCCTCGAGTGGAGGCAGTCCAAAACCTTCAGCGACAGATGGGAATAGCAATGCATCAGCGTGTTGTAATGCTGCAATCATCTCATCCTGTTCCAACCTACCGACCCAGTTGAGATTACAATTCACTTCTTCGGCATAGGAGCACAATTCACGTTTTGATTCTGGTGAAGATTCTGCCCCGATCTTGTGGAGCGTAACGTCCATTTCTGAACAAATCTTTACTGCGAAATCTACTCTTTTTCTTGGCTCTTCACTACCGATAACAAGCAGATTAACACCCTCATTAAACCATGATGGCTTCTCAGTTTCGATCTGATATTCTTGCAGTTTTATTGCGTGAGGAATCCAAGCAGTAGGGGTTCCGGGGAATCTCATCTCACACTCTTGCTGAGTGTCTTTGGAGACACAAATCAGTAAAGATGCTCTAGCAAGACCACGCTTGATTTTCTTTAGATCTGATTTTCGGATGAATGATGGACTTTGCTCTCCTATTTTGACGCCATTCCGAACACTCGGATAGAGGTGAAACAAGTCGTGCACGGTAACAACGGATTTCCCAGATTTCGGTACAAGTCCAGACTGCTCTTGGTCCGTGATATGAATTATATCGGATTCTTTGGATAACTTTGCCACTTTAGAGGGGCTACTGAACCACCTTTTCCATATTCTGGAGAAAGGGTTTTTCTTGATTTGATATTCGTGGACATCAACCAATTCATAACCTTCAACCAATCCAGATTTCAACCTTTGAACTAGAGATGAATGTGTACTTCCTAAGCCTGAGTAGGGTGATAATGCCCCTCCTCTTGCTAGTGTGATTTTACGCAATGAAATCCCTCATTGAACTATTTTCAGGTGCTTAATTGACTCTGCAATTCCTAAATCATCAGGGAAGTGCATTGTTGCTTCTGGAATTGGAATTGGCACAATTTCTTTTCCGACCAAAGCAACTCTGCTCGGTGGTGAATCGTCCAGTAATTTCCTATCTGTCAATGGAGCCAATACTCTTGAGAAATCAAGTATGTCTTCATGGAATGGCATATTTTCTGCAGTCAGGTTTTCTCTCGAGTTACCAACATGCACATAGCCCTTGCACTCTATCCAATCTGGGTCTGCTCGATTGTCCAGCGCAGCATACTGAGGAATATGCTCAGGATTCATATTTTTGCCTTTGATCAAAGTGTGTCTGCACACAACCCTAGTATCTAGGCTTGGTAGCAGATCTATGGTTTCCTCAAATTTATCCCATGCTGCAGCATTCCATTTAGGGCGGCAGATTTCATCAAACACTTCCTTATTTGGAGCATCGACTGAAACGTATAGTTGAGTAGGAAGTGTGTCTAGGTTTTCGATTACCTTTGGTAGTGTTCCATTGGTAACTAGCATAGTGGTCATTCCGTGTGAGTGACACAATTCCATGTATTCTGAAAGGCGTGAATAAAGAGTTGGTTCTCCATTTAGAGAGATTGCAACATGCTTAGGATTTTGAGCATCTAGGAATTTTTCCTTGGGAACCTTAGGGTTTCCACCAAAGCCAGAAATCAATCTCCTTTGCGCTTTAACGGATTCATACAACATTTCCAGCGGGTCTTGGTCAACTAGCTCTAGAGAATCCATGTGTGGCTCTCTCCAGCAGTATGAACACGCAAGGTTACACTGGTCGACAACAGGGGACATTTGCATACAGTTGTGGCTTGCTATACCGTAGAATCTACCTTTGTAGCATTGACGGTCCCTCAGTAAAGATTCCTTTGTCCAATGACATACTTTGACTCCACCATGTTCCCCGACAATATGGTAGCGTTGCTTCTGCAACTTCGCCTTTAGTAGCGGGTCCATCATCTATCGGACTAGTATTGCTGATTTCAAACCCACGCTTATGAAGAAGGAACGCATCGGGTTAAACATGCAGAAGTCAGAAGAGTCGTGGCTTCCTCATCTACTGGGGTTCATCCTCCCTATTGTGACCATTTTAGGCATCTATGAAGGAGGATGGTGGGCTTTCTCTGGATTTGTGTACGCACTAGGGATTTGTCCGTTCATTGATTACTTCGCTCCAGAGAGAGCACCTGTTAGAGGTGAGATGAGCACGAGGCCATGGAATGCCTTGCTGTATGCCCACGGCTTGTTTTACTATGCATCGATAGGGGTGCTATTCTGGCGAGCTAATCTCGATGGATTTGGATTACCAGTAGTTTTGGGTGGATTATCAGTTGGAATAGTAGGGGGAATCTCCGGCATTATCAATGCACACGAATCCGGACACAGAAAGAAAGGATCTATGATTTGGCGCATTGCTAGAGTCAATCTCTTTTTGGTGCTTTATTCACACTTTACCACAGAACACAATCACGGGCATCACAGAAACTATGCTACAGAATTGGACCCAGCATCTTCTCCTGCAGGCAGAGGTCTATGGACTCAAATCGCAATGACAATTCCTCGTCAATACAAATCAGCATGGCTCACACATTCTCAGAAGGGAAGAACTGGACTGAAAAACCCGATTTTACACGGCGTGATTCTGCAAATCGCATTCCTTGCCTTGTTGTGGCAATTATCTGTTGCAATATTGTATGCGTTCTTGATTCAAGCAGGATTAGCCATTATTCTGCTTGAGTTTGTCAACTACATGCAACACTACGGGTTGAGGAGAGCGGTTGGTGAAAGGCACACAGAAATGCACTCTTGGGAGCACCGAGGTGTATGGTCGAGATGGACACTACTCGAGCTTCCACTCCATCCAGCTCATCATCTCAAAGCAAGTACTCCGATGTGGGATTTAGAAGCCTATGAGAAATCACCTCAGTTACCCAGCGGATACTATGTTTGCTTCTGGTTGGCTTTATTCCCTCCTCTATGGAAGAGAGTTATGGGTAACAAATTGGAACAATTGACTTCCAATTAAAGCCCTGAAAATTGGTGTTCTATGCAACACTTAGTTTAATCATAACACCCAAAACGCATTATAGAGGCGGTTCCAAAAGTAAAGTGAGGGAGAAGAAATGGACCACGAACTCGAAACCTGGATTGATGATGTAATGGCTAAGCAACAATACCGCAACGGGATTTTTTCTGACAATGGAATCCTTCATTGGCTACGAAAAATGACTCTAGGTCGGAAGTGATTGTTTCACAGCCCATGTCAAACACTAGTTGATATAGCATAACTTCATGATGCTGCTTATTAATGGGTGGCATCATGTTGAAGGTTACTGGTTTGACTAAGTCGTTTGGCTCTGGTTCCAATAAACTCGATGTCTTGAAAGGCATTGAAATGGAGATCAAAAAAGGCGAGATGGTTGCCCTGATGGGACCGTCAGGTTGCGGCAAATCTACTCTACTGAATATCATTGGTGGGTTATTAGCTGGAGATGGGGGAAGTATCACTCTGGGCGATCGTAGATATGGCCTAAAGGGCCCGTCTAGCGTAGTTGATGTTCGCAGAGAATTGGTCGGCTGGATTTTCCAAGACTTTCACTTGTTGGATAATCTAAGTGCTGTTGATAATGTTGCAATGGCTTTGGAATTGTCTGGTATGAATTCTTTTGAGGCAGAAATCGCTGCCCAAAATTCTCTTGAAAGAGTGGGATTGGGTGATAGGATGCACCATATCCCTGACCAGTTATCTGGAGGCCAGCAGCAAAGAGTTGCAATAGCAAGAGCAATTGCTGGAAACAGACCGATTCTTCTAGCAGACGAGCCTACTGGAAATCTCGATATCGCCAGTGGAAAAGACGTGATGAAACTCTTCAAAGAATTGTGTCATGATGAAGAAAATCCAATTTCAATCCTAATGGTTACTCACGACCCAGACCTAGCATCTAATGCAGATAGAATGCTATTACTGAGGGATGGAAAGACTGAGGCATCTGACATACGTTCGGCTTGGGGCCTAGATGAAGAAGGAGATGAGGAAGAATGAGCTCTCCAGAAATCGAACTCAAAGACTCTGATTTCAGTGTAACTCGTTCTAGACTTGCTAGGTTTAATCACAAGATGGTTGAACTCCCTAGTAGGCTCCGTCTTGCTGCACAAGGTGCTTGGCGAGGAAAGGAAAGAGGTTTAGCTGTAATTACAGGGGTATTCCTTTCTTCTCTAGTTATCACCACTGTCCTCGCATATGGCGTAGGTTTGTCCCAATTATTCTTCGAGGAATCTCTCAAATCAGAACCGTTTGATGCGAAGATAGAGTATGGTCGAACTCCGGTTGAGAACGCATCTGGTTGGTCTAACAATACGACTGTAATGACTGAAGTGTGTGATGAATTATTAGAAGAATTCTCAGAATTCAATGACTGCACCTTGGTTCTAGGTCGGCAAGGAATACATAGTGGTGGATTCTTTAATCGCGAATTCGTTGTCGCTCAACCCCTTGAAATGCGGGAGATAACGGATGATGCGAATCCGTATTGGTCTAATGTTACATTCTCATATCCGGAAGCGGACGCAAATGGTCCTCCAATTTCTGACATGCGTGCAATTAGATTCCTCGGGCCCAATGCCTTCGATGGTGAACTCGCCAAGCGATTAGGAGCTAATATCATCCCAGGATTAGGAGAATGGCCATCTCCTGAAAATATGAGCGATAACCGCGGAATTATCCTGCCATCAGCTATAGCAAGCCAAGCTCAAGCAAACGTTGGCGACAGGCTAGATTCGCTAACATTTGCTTATGTTGTAGACGAATCTACCCTCGTCGAAGGTTCAATTACAGACGAGAATTGTGACGGCGAAATAACTCCTGAAAACAATGAAATGATCTATTGTAGAATGTGGATGACAGTAGAAGATCTTACAGTTATGGGAATATATGAGCCCTGGGATTTTGGAAATCCGACTTTACCTTTCAATCCTATATTCACAACTTGGGAAGTTTTAGATGAATCCCAGCGTGGAACTTTGATGTTTTATGACCACATGTATTTGGGAGTAACAATCGATAGAGGACAACTTCCAACGAGTTCTACGGCCGATGCTGAAGAATGGTTAGAGGACTTAGGAACCAGAGTGCAGGCAGGGAATTACACTGATGAAGGGGTAGAATTGTACTACACTGATATCGTCACTGGTACAATCACGTTCCTCAATATCTTCCTTGGATTAATCCAAATTTTCGATTACATTATCATGATTCCAATTGTGATTTTATCGATTGCTGTTTTGATTTATGGATTGGTACTTTCGCTCGAACAAAGACGTAGAGAAGTTAGCATACATCGGGTGATAGGTGCAGATGGAAGTACTCTACAAGGCATGGTATTACTGGAATTGTTCGTAATGTCTTCCGTAGCTTGGCTGATTGGGTACATTTTGGCACTTCTAGCAGTTCCAATCGTATTGTCTGCGGTAGGATTCATGGAATTCAGAACCGGAGATTTCGATGTAAATCCAACCCTTGGAATATGGTCTACCCTATTCACAGCAGTCACAACACTTGGACTTGCGATTCTATTTGGTCGAAGTCGAGCTCGTGACTTCATCGAGTTGGAAATCGAAGAAGGTGTCAAGAAGACAACCAAGAAATCTGAACCAAAGCGTTGGCTACACTGGACAGCATTCCTATTTGGGATGTTAGCAGTAATCGATACATGGCTTGAGATGAATGGAAGTGAAGATGGAATTGTTTCCAACTTCTTTGTAGAAGGGTTAATCGGAATATTTGGGCCATTCGCTTTGTGGATTGGCGGTGCGCTTCTGTTAGGCAGAATCGGTGCTAAAGGACCGCAAATCATGCAGGTGATTTTCGGAAGAACACCTTTGCTAAAGGACGTAAAGCGAGGCCTCAAGGGCTCAGGTTCTGCAGAATCAGTCAATCGCTTAGCAGTAATCATGTTACTTACTTTGTCAATTGTTACTCTAGCAGCTGTTCAGGGATACACGGGAACTATTGTTGATGAGAAGACAGTTGATGCAACTGTGGGTTCTGATTTGCAAATCCAAATGGAGCAAAATGTCAACGAATCAGAAGTGATCAGCATTGTCAAACAATATGCTGACGCCGATGTGAAACCAATAGCAACAAGCGTTCCACAACTCGCTCTCACCGATGAACTCGGAGGAGAGAGTCTTCAAACATACGTACTCTTAGAGAGCAGTGATGATGTATTGAGATGGAGTGAACAAGCTCTTCCCGGAGATGATATTTCTGATGCCCTGGATGCCTACCAAAGCGGCGGATTTTCTGCGGGTACTGATGCAGCATATTCTCTTGACCTTCCTGGTTCAGATAGAGGAGGAGATGAAAATCGCCTAGATGATGAACTACTCGATGAATCAGATGAAAAATCAGAAACCGTGACCCTAGTATGGGAGAAGATTGAGTTCAACTTCACAACTGGAGGAACAGGCGAAGAGGACCCGAATGCGCTGTTCTTTGCATACACTGAATTGATGGAAGGCGATTGGTCCGGTCTGAATTTAGTTGGGCAGGATATGAACGAGAGAAACTTAGGAAGAGTTGACTTGTCACTAACCAATCTTTCTGGCGCTGATATGTCCAATGTGAACCTTAGTGAGTCGATACTGTTTGACACTGATTTGTCAAACGCTGACCTTACAGGTGCTAATCTTGAGAACACTGTCATAGTTAATTTCGCTGGAGGTTCGATAGAAGGTGCAGATTTGACCGATGCAAATTTGAATGGATTATTCGGTCTAGTGGAATTCTCTGGCGCAACCCTGTCTAACACAACATGCCCTGATGGAAGTAACAGTGATGTCACATCTTGTGCATCGGGTGCGTCGGTGATTCCGCCACCTCTCGCTGCACCATTGTTCCTAGCAGATACAACTGTTAGGTTAGAGATTACAAAGTTCAGCACTGAAATGTATTACATGGGAGTGCATGAATATCTTCCTGGTATAGATTCCACAGTTGTCGAATCAACATTGATTATTGGTGAAGATAAGTGGCGGTCACTCATTGGAAACGATGCTGCTGACAACTATACATCAACAACCTGGATTGTTAGAGTAGACGGTGTTGAAGGAGACGAATTGGAGTCTCTAGCATCTCAGCTGGAGGCTGACTCAAGAGTCTCAGAGACAATGGATTGGTCAAGCAAGCATAAGGAAGTAGAACGCAACGGTGGACTGATTTTCGGCACACCCGGTCTTCTATCCTTGCAATTCGTCGTAGCCAGCGTAGCAGCAGTAGCCTCAAGTTTCGTATTCCTGTCTCTAGTTCTAAATCAGAGACAAAAAGAACTTGCAGTATTGCAGGCAATTGGGGCCTCTCCAAATCAGATAATCAGGTTAGTACTCTTTGAGATTCTATCGATTGTCATCGTATCGATGGCTCTCGGAGTTGTACTTGGCGTTGCCCTTGCACTATCATTCAATGGATTCTTCGATATCTTCGGATTTATCTTCCAAATATTTGGTGGTTCTAGTACGGTGATAGATCGCACGCTAGTATATCCATGGACTCAAATCATTCTAGTTTCATTAGCAGTATTTGCAGCAGTTGTTGTAGCATTGCTGCTTACAACACGCAAGGCACTGAAGTCTGACTTGGCTAGTGTCCTCAAGGGGGAGTGAAGATGGCTGATACAATTTTACACGCAGATGGTCTGTATCACGTATACGAATCCAAAGCTGAAGATGGAAACGTAGTGGCTCTGAGAGGACTTCATATCGATATGAAGGAAGGAGAAGCGATTGCAGTTGTTGGACCTTCAGGTTCTGGAAAATCAACCTTGATGAAATGCCTTGGTGGATTGATGAAACCGAGTGCGGGTTCAGTAAGTTTGGCTGGAAAAAACATGACCAGATTGACAGGTCAAGAATTAGTCGAACTTCGACAAAAGACGGTATCGTTCATTTTCCAAGAGGGAAATTTGTTGCCCGATTTGAATGCTCGCGATAACGTTGCACAACCACTTCGGCATCAAGGAGTTCCGTCAAGGAAAGCCTTGGCTCTAGCAGATGCAATGCTTACTAAACTCGGAATGAGTCATCGCTTGAAGGCATTACCGGCCATGTTAAGCGGAGGAGAACAACAACGTGTTGCAATCGCTCGCGCGCTGATTACCCAGCCTCGATTGATACTGGCGGATGAACCAACAGGCGCATTAGATCCTGTTACCAGCAGAGAAGTTCTAGCGTTGTTCAAAGACTTACACGAGAACGATGGGGTCTCATTCTTGCTAGTTACGCACTCGAAAGAAGTTGCAGCATTCGCTAATCGCTCTCTAGAGTTGAGAGATGGAAGATTCGTTGCAGAGCACGGAGAATCTGTTGATGTAGAGAACCTAACTAAAGATAGAGAACTCATCATCGATGAAACAGGAACTGTAACCCTACCTCCAGATTTATTGGTCAGACTTGGTGGTGCTGGCAGATACACTGTTGGAAATATCAATAGTGGTTACATTTCTTTGCAAGGAGAATCTGTAGAGTCGATGGGTAAGATGGTCCTAGCATCTACCTGCCCTGCTTGTAAGCATGATTACAAGGACAGTGACGAACAATTATGTCCATCATGCGGTTCGTCAAGGCCGATGGTGGAAGCATGAGCCTGTTCAGAGTATCCGGAATCTTAGAGACAATTTCTACGATTTCCTTGTTTTTCGTGGCTATGCCACTGAAATACATTGGAGGCAATGAAATCCTCGTGAAAATCATTGGGCCGATTCACGGGTTCTTGTTCATCCTTTACTGCGCACTAGTTTGGTGGGAACAGCACAAGGGCAGAATGCCTTCTAATCTGGCTATTTATGGGATGCTAGCCGCGATCCCACCAGGTGGACCAATCTGGTTTGATAGGAAATATCTGAATGAGCGAACTCCTTCTGAAGGCCAATCAATATAGGCGTTAAAACAAACTAATAGTTCCATGAACGCAATTCATGGCGAACGTGTGGGTAGTGGATTCAAACTGCTTTATTCACGTCGGTTCTATGGCGCCTAACGGCTTTCTCAGTGACCTAAAGAAGATCTTAGAGGCTGATGATTCAGCCCTTTACGTTACTCCCGGAGTCCATGGCGAAATCAAGACAGTCCGATTCCAAAGATGGAAAGGGCAGCCCAATCTATTGGAAGAGATTCGTGATTTGCTCATTACAGTCACAATTGATGAGGCTGAAGTTAGAGCACTAGCACAACATATTGGAGAAAAAGCATCCCCGCAAGACGTCGATTTGTCATTGATGATTTTAGGTTCTAAACTAGCCCATGAAGGTCACAAAGTAACACTTGTATCCGACGATTACAAGATGACCACAACCGGAGAGAAAGCCAATCTAAACTTCGAGACTTGTCCCCCATCCACATTCCTGCAAAGACTTGCAGATTCTGGAGACTCAGGTCAGAGAACTAGGATGAGAAGTCTATCCAGAAGAGTAAGAGCTGCTGAAATGAGATACGCAATCAGTAGAGCAGGCCAATATGATATCCAAGCAAAATTGACTTGGATGGTAGATTCTTTACTTTCATCGAGAGTTGCTTTGGCAGAGGAGGTCGAGGATACAGTTGAACCCGATGAAGGAAAATTGATTGCGGGATTAATTCGATCTATTCGTGGTGAGCGCGTCAAGAAATCTACTATGAACAAATTAGGCTCATTGCCAGAAATTTGCTCACCAGTTTCTAAGTTGGACGAGCACTTGTCTAGCCTTTCATCCGATGGAAGTTCTGATGACATAAAAACCGCTTACGATTCAACAATTGAATTGATGAGCGAGGTCTTGGAAACGACGGGAATCGGACTAGCACCTCTAGGTGAAGAGTTGGCTGAACTAGCGCACAGAGCAATGTCGGGGAACCTATACAGAACGGAATCTGCTTTGGGGATGTTAGCCAAAATGTCTGGTAATCTCAAGTTATCGAGATTACATCTTTCTCGAGCACTTTCACTTGCAACTCTAATCGATGACACTGGAGCCGAAATGCGAGCAATGCACCAGTTGGGATTACTGGCACTGGGTGCGAAGAATTGGAATCGTGCTGCAATGCTGTTTGAGACTGCTGATAGGCAATCTCAGACTATTGGCGCAAATCGATTGGGACATCTGGTTTTAGCCGGCATTTCTAGGCACATTGATGGAGATAATGATCTAGCAAAGGCTCACATTAAGTCAGCGAACGCAATAGTATCAGAAGATAAATCTGAAGCTACTGATATTCTAACCAATATTGGCAACTCTCTACTTGCGATAGATTGTCCTGGACTTGCAATTGAGATACTCGACGAAGCGATGGAATGTGCTATCGAGGAATCACGTAATGACAAATTGGAAATGCTTGCTGAAATGTTACTCTTGGCGAATACTGCAATGACAGAAAAAGAGCAGATACAATACGAGGGTCTGAGGGCTCTAGTTGACCGATTAAACGCGCTCTCTCAAGGTGCATCAGAGGAGTTTGAAACCCAGATCTCTCAAATCGACAAGAAGGCTGAGGAACTATCCAAGCCTCTTGATGAGACATGGAATGAATGGCAACCATCAACAAAACTCATTCCGGAAAACTCACCGCTAACAATTGTTAGAATTGATGAGGATGAGAGCGGAAGAGTTCTGTTGGTTTCTCACCACCCTGAAATTGGTGCAATTGGACTTTGGTTGCCTGATGGAGGAGTGGAAGCAGCGCCCGGAAGTACCATTGAAATCCATGAATCAAGGATCAAGGTAGCTCCTCCTACCGATCTTCTTAGAGATATTCACAATATAAGAGGAATTGTTGCTGTAGAGAATCCTGAAGCGATTTCATTTATCTCAAAAACAGAAGATATTGTCGAGGAAGAAATCTGATCATTCAGTCTGATTAACCTCATGCTTCAGTTTGAATGAGGCCGGACATGTGTTCATTCCGAATACCTTGTAAAACGGACACCAGCCAAAAACCGAAGTGGTAACGGTCCAAACACCGAAAATCAAGAAGATAAACTCCCATGTTGAATTTGCGATGTAGTCGAAAAGGACTACTCCGAGCCCGGCCAATAACCTTAGGACTCTGTCAAACAAACCAATATTCACGAGCACAACTCCTTTTCGTGTTACAAAATCCAACTCATTACTTATCAACCAATGTTCTATTCCTAATGCATATGCTCAACAAATGAACTCGAACAGTAGTATAAATAGAAACAAACGGACGTAAGACTATGAAGTCGTACCTCATTGTTGGTGGAAGCAGTGACATTGCTAAAATAACAGCTCAGAAGTTGCTAGAAAGCCAAGCAGCAGTTACATGTCTAGTGCGTGATAAATCTCGAGTAGAAGACCTCGAGGCATTGGGCGCTACAATCGTTCAAGGAGATGCACTAGACCAAGAATCAATTTCAGAGGCCATAGCCAAAGCCTCAGAGCAAGGCGATGGGCAGATTTCAGGCGTAGCCCATTTGGTAGGATCAATAGCAATCAGGCCACCTCATGCACTCAGTTTGGATGCTTTCAATGAGGTAATCGCCACCAACCTCGGAAGTGCCTTCCTGACCCTATCCTTGTGTGGTAAAGCCATGCTGAAAATGGGTGGAGGTAGAATGGTTTTCACCTCTAGCGTCGCAGGTAGTTTAGGCTTGGTTAATCATGAAGCCATTGCAGCAGCTAAGGGAGGAGTAGAATCGATGGTAAGGTCTGCAGCAGCAACCTATGCCAAGAGAGGAATCAGAGTAAATGCAGTCGCTCCGGGATTGACTGACACCCGATTAGCATCAACCATCTTGCGCTCAGATGCCATGAGGGAAGCCTCAGCACAGATGATTCCATTGAAGCGAATCAATGAGGCAGATGAAGTTGCTAGCAGCATCCATTGGCTACTCACCGGGGCTCCTGATAATTTCACTGGACAAATCATGCACCTTGATGGTGGCATGTCACAGATTTTAGCGTGAGTGGTATCATGGCTTGGCATGTAGCGATAAAGCAATCAAAACTCAAGCCAGGTAAGAAGAAAATGCGTACTGTGGCTAAAAAGATGGTATTGATTGGTCAAGTTGATGACAGATATTTTGCTACTGAGGCTCTATGTCGTCACATGAGATGGCCGCTAGCCTACGGGGCCAAGGTTGAGAACGATTGTATCCGATGTCCTCTGCACCAAACAACTCACAAAATCGATACTGGAGAATTGGTCGAATGGTCACCTTTCCCTCTATTGCCATTGTACGGAAAACTCGTAGGGAAAATGAGCAAACAAAAAGATCTCAAGATTTACGAAACCAGAATTAAAGACGGTAATATTGAGATAAAAATAGAAAGTTGATAGCAAAATTTTACCCATAAAATCTGTGTGGACGAAGCATGAACCCGCGCACTGCACAGAATCAACGTGGGATCAGAGTTCCGAAAAATTCTAAGAAGCGTTTAAACAAACAGAAGGTTCCCAAAGTCATTACAGAAGTTAAGGAAGAAGAATCCTGTCAGATTCAAGGTTGTGGCTGTGGTAATTGATTAGACTCTGCCGGCAGTTAGAATCTTAGGAAAGTGTTAATCCGTCCACATCATGGGATTTGCATGGAAGAATCATCGGTTATTCGGATGTGGATTACCAACAAAAATGGCAGAAAAATCACTACAGGTATGAGTGAATCTATGGTGTCATTTCTTTCAATCGCAATTGAAAACGGTTGTACAGGCTCAACATTTGCAGAAGATGACGAACGCATAATTGTGTTCACTAGGTGGACAGATGAGAGTACATTGGAACAGTTTCGCTCGTCCGATGATTATGGCATTGAAGAGGGGAAAATCGTACAATCATTTGTCGCCGCAGGTTTCGAAATCCCAACGGATATACTGTTCAATTCAACAGCAAAAATTTTGTTCAGCAATTGACCTACTTTTATCCAAGGCCATAACATGGGTAGCGTTCGTTTTTCCTACGAATGTTAGGCAAATGGAAAATTTTTTTTACTTACTATTGGTCAAGGATTTGAGCAAAATGGGCTTGTGGCACAGAGTCAATACTAACCCTGCAAAAGAGGAACTGACTGAACTACTAGTAACCGGCGAGGACGATGAATCATTTGAGGTGATTAGAGATTATATCTCCAAAGAGGGTGGACGAAAACTTGTTAAAAACACAGGTGTGACAATAGCATTCCTTCCATTTCTACTAGTTGGGTC
The DNA here is from genome assembly GCA_002727695.1 of Methanobacteriota archaeon. The sequence goes on from PBXT01000075.1 coordinate 24,405, forward strand.
GTTGTTTGTTGGAATAGCTTTCATAATTTTGCTAAGCCCTGATAGTGAGGTCCCTATTTGGGGTTCACTTTGTTCGCTTACTTTAGGTTCTGTTGCTATGTACGTCGGCTGGATGTTTGTCAGTGAATCAGTTGGCGAGGTCATTAACCCAGATGATTTTGAAAAGTCGGAAGTGAGGGTTTTTTTCCACGAGGACTATCAGTACCTTGCCGAAGTCAAGGTTATTCTTGATGCAACAGATGAGGATAAAATTGGAGATATCATATTTTTGAAACAAATATTTCTTTCAGACGAATGCGAAATAGAATGCGAATTTATTCGAGGCTATTCCGACAACCATACTTCAGCGCCAGACCGAAACACATTCTATGTCTCGGATGGAAATAAATTCGGAACAAGGATTACAATATGTTATCGAAACGACCTAAAACAGGCAAAGAGAATAGAAATCGCTGAGAAGTTTTCAAAAAAACTAGGTATAAAAATAGCATCTCCGTTAGTTGTCTAATTATCTAAAGGAGAATCTGACCACCTAGTTCACCAAACCCTGCGATGTTGCGTTTTCGAAGCCTTTCAAGATAAAATACAGAGTGTCCCCTTTGTATCGATGGGTGTACGAAGGGTACCCTTTGCACAGATGGTAGTTGAATGGGTGTTGATAGGGATAGTTTGATTTACAATAGTAAACTGCATTGATTTTGCTTTTGCAACTTCTGTCATGTTCCTTTTTTTCCCCTGTGGCGATTGAATAAATGCATGTTTAGAAGTTAATCATACAAGGGCTGGAAGGAGAGATGTTGATGTTTCGAACTTATGATAAGCCACAAGATTGTTCTGATGAACCGGAAATCTATTCTGCACCATTAAGCATTCTTTGTGTAAATCGTCAGGCTTTGGAAAATAAGAAATTTCCAATAGCATGGGCGCCAGTATCGCGTCTTCTAATAATCCTATACATATGCTCAATCATTGGAACAGTTGTATTCTTATTCCACCTCTCAAAAAATGACGGAAGTGGTTCATCAATGAGTATATGGATGGGCATCCCTCCTGTGCTTTTTCATATATTGCTCTGGTATTCATCAAAAACGCGATTCTCACGAATAATTGGATTGTGGATGAGAACTGGCGAGTGTCTTCATTATTGGAAAGGAACATATTTCTGTTCGATTGAGTGGGATGAATATCTTGTCATTTTGATGTCATGCAAGGAAGTATCAGAATCACAACTAGGAACACTCTTAGATCAATTTGATGATGAAGAGTTTGAAAATTATAGTTTGCTCACCTTGAGGAGATGGATTATTTCAGTTGCAAAAAAACACAATTTGCTTTATTCAATCGGAAATTGAATCAATGTAGAGGTAGTTATGCTAATGTCTCACATGCCAAGGCTTTGAACCCCAATTGCTTGGGTGAGGGAACATTTTCCTTTCAAGATGGAATTTGTTACTTGTGACTCTACTGACAGCATTTCCTTGCCACTTTCCACCTCTCTTTCCTTTGATGCCTTGGCGGTTGAGAGAGCGAGCAACACTTGCAGCAGACATTCCATTAGTGTCAATTTGCCATTTCATGTAATCAATATGGCTTTGCTCAATCCAATTTGGAATGAGCATTCCATTTGGATCTACATCCCATCCATAGATGGAATGAGTGAATTTCTTGTGGTCTGCTTTCAGTTGATTCATTCCAATTTGAGTTCTCTCTGAAATCAATCCTCTTTCCATTTCTGCCATCGCGCCCATCATAGTGAGGAAGAAGCGACCCATTGGAGTGGATGTATCAACAGCTTCTCCATTCATGTCAACAATATGGAAGGAAATGTTTGCATCATTCAATTCATCTACTGTTGCGAGCATGTCGCTAACGAGTCTAAACATTCTGTCAAGTTTCATGGTAATTAGGTTGGAATAATCGCCTGTCATCAGTTTGCGTTTCAAGACCCTACCAACTGGTCTATCCCATATGGGAACACCACCACTTACGCTTTTCTCGATTAGAATATCAGAATCATCAAGAGTCAATCCTTTGAACTTAGCATATTCTTTGATTCTTCGTTTCTGAGCGGCTATACTCACTCCCTCATCAACTTGTTTTTGTGAAGAAACTCGAATATATGCAACTGACTTCTTTGAATCCTTGATTGGTTTTGAAGTCAGCATAACTTCATATTGTTGTCTTTCTATTTATAACAAGGCATATTCCGTAAAATAATGATGTTGAGAGAATCAACAAATCGTTCTGCATAAGGTTGATTGGGGTGATGTAGAAAACCGACTAAACAGGTTGAATGAATTGAATGGGCTGTTGAAACCCCGCTGTTGCATCAATCAACAAATAGCAATCGGATGTGTTGAATGGGTCAATCCGATTACCCATCCAACAGGTTTGACCTGTTTCATGGGCGTTCAGTCGGTCGGTTTTCTCGCTACCGAAGCGACAGGCGTTTCATCGAAGGGTGTCGTGAGGAGTTCAAGCAGATTCTGAATTGCTTGGAATCTGCACACGCCCGCTTCGAAGCCCGCCCAAGTTGTAAGTTATCAGTGCGCTGCCGATGACCGTCGGTAGAAGCCACACCAATATCCCGCCGCCAATGGCTGTCAGCGAGAAGGCGGTCACGGTTGAAATGGTTCCCGCGCCCATGAAGATACCGTGAAGTCGAATTCTTTCTTTCCCGCGTGGGGCTGTGCCACTCTTCAATGAAAGGCGTTGGAAATAGGTCAATGAACCACAAATAAACGAAAACACCAGAGGGACGATTGCAAAACTAGCATCTTTATCCCACGGCCCAACTCCTCCGAATGCAATATCTGCTGCAATGAACAGAAGACCCAATGTGCCGATGATTCCCAACCCAACAAGTGCTTGATCGATGTTGCCGACTGAACCTTTTCGATTCTGCCCAAGCCTCCAACCTACGAGGACCATGTAAGTGGAAAAGAACGCAATGAACAGAAGGAAATCAGTGCTCCCCAGCCACCACAAGGCCCCTGCTGTCAACCCAACACCTACCATGGCAAGAGCGTAGACTCTCCCCACCTTAGCATGAAATTTTGGGCCTTTTTCGGTGAGAAAAGCAAGGGCTGCGGTGAGCAAGGCCACGCTACCAAATGCAACGTGGATGAGAAGAACAACTGTATCCATGCACAACCGAAGGCGTTGATTTCTTAATGTTTTGATATAAAGACCTGCAAAAATCCATGAATTGATTTGCATCTACCGATATATCATTTCCACGAAATCGCGAGGGTTCTTGCAAACCCCTCGAGACATTATGGAGGAGTACAATGGGTTTTGAGGCCCCCAGTACATTGCCTACCCTTTTTATCGTATGTAGTATGAAGTGAGGCCCTCTGTATTTTTTATCTAGAAGGCTTCGGAAATTCAGCATCATGGGGTTTAGTGAACCAGCTGGCAAATCCATCTGTAGATGATTAGACGACCAATGGTTCTGCTATTCTTACGCCTAATTTTTTTGAAAACTTCTCAGCGATTTCTATTCTCTTTGCCT
>PBXT01000076.1 GCA_002727695.1 Methanobacteriota archaeon
CCCATTGTGGCTGAAAAGACGATGAAAGCGGTTGCAACAAACATCACGTCATATGCGGAGTTGATTACAATACTTGCAGGAAGATTGACCTTTGGGTCACTGAGTCCCCAACTAGAAAACAGAATGAACATTGTAAGCAAGGGCCAAATTACCATCATTCGTCCAGCGCCTAGACGCTCTTTCATGATGTGCCAACCAAGTCCTAAGGCACTCATTCTTCCTCGCCTCCAAACACCCTAAATGGCAACATGTCGTCATTGGATAACTGCAAACTTACCTCTTCAGGAGAGATTCCCGTTGCTGAGCATATCATTTCTACAATTCCAGATTCCTCGTCCAGCCCTAGCTCTTTGCGTATGTTGTCAAGAGTCCCTTCAATGAGCATCTGGCCATGATGCAATAACGCGATTCTGTCTACTAATGCTTCCAAATCTGCGACTTGGTGAGACGAAATAATGACGGCAACTCCCTTCTCTGCCAGGCTTCTGAGGAGATTGCAGAAGGCTCTTTGAGCGAGAGGATCCAATCCGTTCAGGGGTTCATCCATGACCAGGATTTTCGGATTGCCAATTAGTGCACACGCNAGAGAAAGCCTTTGTCGCATTCCTTGGGAGAGGTTGTCCAGAATTTGGTCGGATTTAGAAGATAGGCCTACGGTTTGTATAATTCCATCTAGGTCTNCCTCGTCATCTCGCATCATTGCAATTGACTCCAAGGCGTGCCTTACGCTAACATTGCCTTCCCAACGAACTTGTTCGGGCATGTAACCAATTTCACTTCGTCTTCTTTCACTTGATTTGTTGAATCCTTCACAATCGTACAATCCACAAATCGCTCTCATAAGGGTAGTTTTCCCAGCTCCATTAGGTCCAATTAGTCCTAAGATGGTGCCTTTGTTAATTTCCAAATCAATTGAATGAATGCCTGCGCCGGCTCTTTTTGCCCACGGCTTCCATGTGGAAAAATCCCTGACCATGTGCCGCCACGACACACCGGATAGAGTTAGACAGGTCTCCATCATTCCCGAAGCCTACATTCACCCATTACAACCTGCCGCTAATGTATGGTAATTAGGGTTGCACTTATGCTTGCAAAGTGTTAGGGCATTGTGTGTTCGGAGGCGTTTTAGCATCGATTGTACTTCTGGCAGTGGCATTTGGTATGTTGAAACTCAAAACAGAAGAGTTTGACAAATCTATGATGTTTGGTGCTATTGGATGTATTCTACTGCTGTGGGTTATTCCTTGGGGGATCTTGGTTATCATCCCTATTGCACTCATTTTGTCTATTGCTAGTCCAGCATCTCGGGAAGAGTGGAGTAAATACAAAAATCGACGAATTGCAATGAGTATTGTACTGATTTTGTTACTCAATTTATTCGCATTTTATCCAGTTTCAGAACCGGAAGGAGCCGAGCAGTGGGGCAACCCTATCGCTACGGAAAATCCACACGCTGCTGCTTGGCCAGCAAGCGAACAATACACCTGGTTCTATGATGGAGCAGTGATTGGAATAGTGAATGCAAGGACGCCCCACACTTTCTGCTCCTGGTCTCAGGACTCTTCGAGTATAGCCCTCGGCGTAATGCTAGGAGTGCACGACCAAAGAATGCGCCAATCAATAGAAGTAATGAATTCGTATATCCCTGCGTTTAGTACTGATCCAGAAACCTTCTCTCTTGAGGAAGTAGAAACTGAAGGAAGTCATCAATATGGGGGTGAGGATTATTTTGTTGCTAGGTTTAACGTCAAAAAGGATGGGTTTGAAACTACTCTGGCCACGGTTCTAATTGTAGGGTTCCCAAATGCTGGTGGCGAGCTATCTTTGCTATCGATTACACGCCCGTTTACGTCTTCACAAGATGATGTATTCGAAGAAAAAATAGTCCTTCAGTACATCGAATCGCAGTAATAAAGCGCGGGGAAAACAAATATTTTAGGGTAACCTAAAACTTATGTACGGCCTACTTTTCGGGCACCCTAAATCGAGATGATTTATGATGAGCTTGAAAATGAAATCTATGCTATTGATACTGCTNATGAGTTGCGCTGCTTTTGCAGGCTGTTTAGGCAGTGATGATGATGAAAAAGAAGAATCCNANGATTCTNNAGACGANAAACCTGCGTGGTTAGACGCATCTGATGCTGGTTACACCTATGCATCCAATGTAGACAACCACCGCTCCTTGATGAACGATCTATGTGAAATCAAGGCTGCTGCCAGTTCTGATGGAGGATATGACTTCACAGGCGCTAAGGAAATCTACATGAACGGAAAGAACGCTGAAAAGAGCGACGGTTCATTCAGAACACTTGCAGGATTTGCTTCTGCAACAGGAAAGAACCACGACTATGATTCCTACTACGGAATGAACGGGTCTGTTGATGCACATATTATGGCTGCACTTGACGGAACTGGAGATTTCGAGGGAACTTCTGACACAGTCAGATACCAAGGAACTGCTAAGTTGACAGTCAACCTGGGAATGGTTGCTTACACCCTACACGAACTCAACGCTGCTATCATAAAGGCTGAAGCAGGAAACTGGGGAACTGACGATGCACAACACGCATGGGACGAAGGATGGGCTTTCTTCCACGGTCCAGATGAGCACTATGGATGCTCACCTGCTAAGGTAATGGAGAAGAGAGCTTCTGACTTCGGAACTGCTGACGCTGATGGTGTTGCAGCAACATTTGCAGCAACAGAAGCTGCAATGAACGCAGGATTGACTGCTCTACAAAATGAAGACATGCAAGGCGTAGTAGACGCTCGCGACGAAGTTCTAAAGAACCTAGTAATCGTTTACTCACAGGCTGTTCTAAAGTACACATCCAAGATGGATAGCAACACTACTGCTGAAAAGTACCAAGCTGAAGGATATGCATTCTGGAAGGCTATCGAAGCATACGCTGCACCTCACATGCACGACGGCTGCTACAACATGGAAGTTGGTCACAAAGTCATGATGATGGGAGAGATTGATGCTTCCGCTTGTGATGCTTTCATCTGGACTAATGGTTCCCAAGAAGAAAACGGTACTGCTGATACATGCTACAACACAGTAAACCACATGGTTTCTACAGATGCTACAGATGAAGCAGGCTGTGACGGATACTCCTCACAGAACTACCAGGATAACTATGCTGCTACATTGATGAACAACGTCTTGGATTTGACAGACGCTTCTCAACTGGGTACATCCTACGATGTCACAGCATGGTTGCAACCAGTGTGGGACCATTACGGAATCACCGCTGCTGATATCGGATCAATGTGAGACTGTCCTCCTCACATTTGCTAAGAATCTCGGGGTGGCTGGCTAACACGCCAACCACTAGCCAGCCACCCCACTTTTCACTTTAACTTGAGATACCTAATCTCAACGGTGTCATATAAATTGATGAAACTTTTCGGCGATAATGGGGGAGCAATTTGTCAAGTAACGAATTGATTCTCTCTGTTGAAAATCTGGCTGTTGGATATGACGAAGTTTTGGTCTCAAACATCAACTTAGAACTAAAATGTGGAGAAATCATAGCAATTGCAGGCCCTTCTGGAATTGGAAAGACTACAATCCTTAGAACGATTGCAGGATTGGTAAAACCGCTCGGAGGTACAATCGATTGCAACGCACCAAGGCGTGGCGGTATAGGCTATATTCCACAGAAATTAGGCCTTATTCGTCATACAAGTGTGTATCACAACGTGGATTTGGGAGCAAGATCGGGAACACCTTTCTGGGTCGAACCGCTGACCTGGTTCAAGCGTAGAGATACGAGAGTGACAGATGCAGTAAATCGAATGGGCTTGGTTGAGAAAATCGATGAACCCGTTCGTAGGTTATCCGGTGGGCAACAAAGGCGTGTTGCGACTGCAAGAACACTTGCTCAGAAGCCGAAATTAATTTTGGCAGATGAGTTTCTTAGCGAGCTTGATGATGAAAATATTTCAATTGTTTTACAAGCAGTTAGAGAGTATATGTCTGAAAGTGAATCAGCAATGATTCTTGTTGAACATAACCTCAAGAGAGCATCTGAAATCTCTGACAGGTTATTTCAAGTCATAGATGGGAAACTAGTGGAATACAAACTCGACGATAGCGAAACACATCCAATCACCACTAACGAAGATGAGGTGGCACAATGAATGCGGCATTGAAGAGGATTTTGTTCACTGCGCTTATTCTTGCAGTGCTTTGCTATATCATGCTAGATGATCTTTTGCAAGGCAATTGGAAATCTGTGGATGATGGTTGGAATAATCTTTCGACCTTCTGGAGTGAATCATTGTGGCCACCAGACTGGAGTGTGTTGGAAGCACGACCATATCCTGAATGTACTTCTAGCATCGGATTCTTTTGCTCTAAGGCTTACATTGGGATGCTTGAAACCTTGAAAATGGCATTTGTGTCTACAATCATTGGATTCTTCATAGCAATAGTTCTGTCACCATTTGCTGCTAAAAATTTGACATCTGCATGGATATATATCCCGATGAGGATCATTCTTGCTACTACAAGAAGTCTTCCAAGTATAATCTGGGCGCTTTTGTTCGTAGTTATTGTAGGATTGGGCCCACTTGCTGGTGTCTTGGCTATGACATTCTACACCATAGGATATCTCGGGAAGTTACAATATGAGGAGATGGAAGGGGTACAGAACAGTCCATTGGAGGCAGCAAGAGCTATGGGTCTGTCNCATCCTGAAATCGTTACAAATGTTGTAATCCCTGAATCCAGTAACAATTTGCTTAGTCAATTGTTGTTTATGTTTGAATACAATGTAAGGCATGGCACTGTGTTAGGATTAGTTGGTGCTGGAGGTATTGGCTACTATCTTGATTTTTACATTGACTGGCAAGACTACCATAAAGTGATGGCATTTCTAATTGTAATCTTGGTTGTAGTGGTTATTTTAGACCTCATCTCAATGTATATCCGTTCCTTTGTAACGGAGGATGGTGATGTAAAAAGACCATCCTGGTCGACAATATTTATGTCGCCAAATCAAGCTAAAGAAATCCATCACGGTAAATCTAAATCTGATTGAATTTCGTTCAACTGGTAGATCGCTCCTGCCCAGCTGAAAATTAGTAATTCACCATTAATGCCTTTTCCGAAACCAACAATCATCGTTCCTACGTTACCAACCTCTACTGCAGTCCAATTGCCATCAATGTTTTTTGCAATCCAAACCTGGCCGCTGCAAAAATCGCCATACAGATAACCGTCTCGTAAGTTCTCAGGACCCCAGTCCATCCAATATCCGCCAATGATTGAGCAATGGCTGTTCTCGTGACTGTATTCAATAATTGGGTCAGTAAATTTGGGATTAGGTTCAGACCTGTTTTCGTAGCATCCTTCTTCGAAATCAACATCATGGAAGCCTTCTCTTTCTGACCAACCAAAATTTGAGCTTTGCATTAATGGTACAACATTTACTTCTTCGTAACATAATTGTCCTACATCTGCAATCCATAGGTTGTCGTTAGAATCAACATCTATTCTCCAAGGATTTCTTAATCCGTGGTGCAATGTATAACTAGGTTCATTTGAACCATTTACAGGAACAATGGTCTCATTTTCGTAGTGGATCATTTGTATGGTTCCTAGAATAGTTGAGGCATTTTGTCCATTATCATGAGGGTCAAAGCTTCCCCCACCGTCTCCTACACTCCAAATGTACATGTTATTGCCAATAGACAAGATGTTGCCACCGTTGTGGTTTCGATTTGATTTGTTCACTCTAATCAAGACTTCAAGAGATTCTGTATCAATTTCCCCATCTACTACTTTGGCATGTGACAAAACTACATTTGAGTTCCTTGCTGTTACGCATGTATTATTTTCATTGTACACAAGTAAAACTCTACCAGTGTTTTGATAATCTTCATCGAATTCCATGCCTAAGAGACCTTGTTCGTGATGACATCTAGAAACAATACCCGACAGGTCCGCAACTGTGCTTGTCTGCGAGGGTAATCCATCCTCTGTGGATGATTCCCATTTTGTTATGTATCCGTCTAAGTGTACAATCCAGATAGCATTGTCAATAGGGTCATCTAGAGTTAGAACAGGTGTAGAGTTTACCGTTGCATAATAGTTACACTCAAGGCCGGATTGATTGGAGATTTCGCAACCTTTCTCAACCTGTTCCGGCCAGGTAAAACCCTTTTCTTCTTCCTCTGGTTTTTCTTCACCAAAGCACCCTGCAAAACCACAGGATAGTAAAAGTGTTGAAACTAGAATAATTGTATATTTATTCATTTCAATCGTACTTTTCTTGGAAGTATGCGTTGATTCCAGGTACATCTTCGATCAGACTACCATAATGTCCAAGATGATCTTCAGTTCCAATAATTGTTATTCCTGGAGTGTTCATTACATCTTGGAGAATTTCCACATCATCTGAGTTGGAACTCATTTCGGCAAATGCGTCTCGAATCAATTGAACCATCTCTTCTGTCATGTAGTCTGGATTGTACATTATGGGATGACTTGGAGCTTTACCGAAGGTAGGTAGAGCGTAGTAATCGTTTACATCTTTGAATTCCCCTTCAAAGCACCATTCTTGGTTGTCATCAGGGTCATCGTTTCCACAATAATCTGGAACTGTTGGGTCTTTAGCAAAGGAGATGTAATCCTTCCCACCTTCTGCTAAGCACCTTAGCGAGCCAATGTACTTGTGATATTTTGTTCCACTATCTGGGATACTTGAATCCTCAGAAAAGTAATTGTAAACAGTATCCGGTAGGGAACTGATATCATCAGGGTCTCCAATAACTTCAACATATCCTCTGTCAATCATCCATCCCATCGGAAGTAACATTCCTGAACTTCCTAAAGCAGAGGTGTGGCATGATGTTTTACCTTCCATCAAAGCGAAAGGATCGGTTGAATTATCATCATCTTGGTCGGCAAGTGCCATATCTGAGTCCTTGTGGACCCATGCTATTGCATTGTAAAACGGCCTTCCATCTTGCTTTTGTTCAGCACCCAAAACCTGAAGATTGTGATTTTGCCAACTCAGCCAAGCGGCTCCTCCGTCTAGGAATCCTAAGTCTGCGTGTCCAAATCTTAGTGCTTCAATGGTTGCACCGGGGCCAGAAACAGGGTAAATTTCCACATCCATGCCTAAGAGTTCAGAGAGTCTATCTGCCAATTCTTGAGGGTTTTCCTCTGTGTTGCCGTACTCTTCTTTAGTCTCAAATGCAATTGTCAAACAGTTGTCTTCATCATCACATTTTTTGAATGTAACAGAACTATCATCCGAGAACAAACAGCCAGGCATGCTTGCGGTTACAAAGAAAATCATCACTAAAAGGGGGAGGCTAAATTTCGGCTTCATAGTATCACAATTAGGGGGCCCTAAAAACCCCCTGTTAATATAATTTAGGATGCCCTAAATCTCAGCCTTGATATTAGCATATAAACCAAATCACGTACTGGCAATGGAATGATCCAAGCAAACGGATACATCCATTTCCAATTCCATTTCATGTACAACAAACATCTGATTGCTGCTGAAGAGCGAGTGAACGCTTTTCCATTTCTGATTAGGACTACAGAATCAATAGTTATTCCATGATTCTCAAGTATTTTCATACCTTCATCGGAATTCTGTTCAATCAAATCCAAATCTTTGGTTTGACGATTCTTGATGAAAGTACCAGTTTTTGTGCATAGCGCACAAAGTCCATCGATGAGTAAGGCGTCTTTTGCCATATTCACTCTGCAGCGATGTGAAGC
>PBXT01000077.1 GCA_002727695.1 Methanobacteriota archaeon
GGTTTTAGTAATGTTACTTTCAACGACCGCCGCAAACCTTGTGTCTGCTTCGACTTCAAGGACATATACGACTGACACAGACCCTGTTGATGTCGCATTGGGCGATTTTGATTGTGACGGCGATTTAGATATTGTAACTGCAAATGACCGCAGTACGAAAATTTCAGTTCTGTGGAACGAAAACGGTCATTTCCAGAAGCGCACGGATATCTGGACTTCTGCGAATCCTAATCAGGACGCAGATTTCGAAGATCATTCCAACACTCAACAGGTAGAAGTCGGTGAATTCACCGGTGACAACGCAGTTGACATCGTTATTTATGCACGAAACCGTCCACTACGCCAGGATGCAACTGGTGCAATAGTAGTCGATAAGCCAGGTAACGTAACCGTCATCGAGAATGATGGATGCAATGTGGACACATTCACTATTGGACAACAATTCGATGTAGTTTGGATGTGGGACCTTGCGGTAGCAGATTTGGACCAAGACGGCAATGATGACATCGTCACTCTAGAGTTGCTTGCCGACTTGAAGAACCAGCGTGTGGTTACATACCGCGGTCCAATCACTTCCTCCACTCAAGCACAGATTACCAGCTTGGGAGATTCAACGCAAAATGCGTATAGAGAATTGGAATTGGGAGATTGGGGGGAACCTAGTCAAACCGGTTTGCAAGGAAGTTGTGATGACGTAGATATGTGGCTAGTCCGCTCCGAAGGTGTAGATTACATCACAGGAGCTGCAACTAATCCAGGTAAATCTGACAACGTAACAGTTCTGGAATTCGACTGTCAGACAAACTCATTCCCTGCAACCTTTACTTGGACCACAGCAGGTGGACAGGTTGGAACGGGCAGTTCACTGCACGTGCACGCACTGGGCCCTGAGTTCGGTGGATTTGACATCGGAGACCTAGACGATGATGGAATTATCGACGTAGTGGCTATCAATGATGCAAACACAGAGAATGTCAGTTATGCAACAATCACCCAATCAACTCACACCTACAGTCAAACAAAGACAGTTTACTTCGGGCCTTACATCGCTTGGGAAGTTACTGTTGGAGAGTTAAACGGCGACGGTGAACCTGATTTCGTTCACGCTGCTAAATTTAAGCAGTCGAATGCAACCTCGTCTACTGGAGATACCACTTCCAGTTACTATCTGAACCTTCCAACTAGCGTTCAAGTAACACTTTCCAATGGTAATGGTGGACACATGAATCCTCTGGAGTACTTCGGTGCAATGAGGCCTACAACTGTGGCAATCGGCCAAGTCATTGGAGGTCCAAACAGCGCACCTGACTTAATTGTTGGACACGGTGCATATGACCAATTCACTTACGATGACAACTTTGGATGGGACGGTTCATATGACCGAATCGTAGTAATCGAGATGGATAACAAGGACCTAGCAGTTTCAAGTATCGACATTTCTCCTACTGATGCATACGTAGGCGCACTTGGGGAAGGTACTCGTGAAGTTGAGGTTACCGTTACTAATACGGGTATGGATATCCTAAACGGTCAAGCAACACTTGATGTTGAAATCAAAGAAGTTGACGAAGCAGCATCTTCCAATGTCACTGTTTACGCTATGGATTGGGATAACCCCGAAGATAGAAGCGGATGTGGAACAGGATGTACCTGGACCACGGAGGCTTACTATGGTGTAAGCCACTGGCACGAGGAAGTCGCGGCAAACAGTAGCGTGGGCCACACTGCGGGTAACAACGCACCGGCTCAGTCTGCTAATGCAAACAACCCTACTGACTTCATGTGGTCTGGAATGATGAAGACCAACTCCAGTGGAGACACATGGTCTGGATATGAGCCAAACTGGGACGAAGGTTTGGTTCTGAATGATGTCGACCTTACAGGCGCAGACCGCGCATGGATGGGCATTGAGATATTCAGGCACCTCGGTATTTCAGACCTTTACACTCAAGACGCCAACGGATTCGTTCTTGCTGAAGTATGGGACGATGCCGCAATGATTGAGGTATTTTCTGAAGATGTAGGATGGGTAACAATCAACTGTCCGAATTCCGCATTCTTCTCTGGACAATGTGCTTCTGGTACCAGCTACTGGGGAGGATATGACAACGGCAGACTCGAAAGTGAAGCGAACACTGGTTTGGATGCTGCAATCTACCGATACGGTGGCGCAATCCCTGGTACTCAGTACGGATGGGGTAACTTTACCGAAGAAGACCTAGGTGCATTTGACCTATCTCGATTCACCGGTGAAACAGTAGACATCAGATTCAGATTCAAGTCTGGATGGGAAGGATCGGTTGGTTCTAACGAATCCACTTGGTCTGGAAGAGACGGTTTCGCTATTGATAACATCACGATTTGGAAGCAAAACACAGCTTTCACATCTAATGTACAAAATCAACAATCTAACATCAACATGAACAATCTGGCTCCTAACGAGGATTACACCACAGCGATTTCTGCTGACTTCGTAAATGGAACCACTTACCGTATTTCTGCAGTATTGAACTACGGCCAAGATGAGCAACCAGCGAATGATGAAATCGTAGGATACATTACGGCATTCAATATCTACGACCCTGCGGTGAATGAAATAACTTCATTCAAACCCGGTAGTTTGTACGCTGAAGGTAATTTCCCAGTTAACGTCAAGGTAGAGCACCTTGGTAACACAAACGTCTCTTTTGACTTGGAGGCTAAGGTCTACAGTGCGCTTCCTACTGATGTTTACTGTGGCTCACCTCTGGTTGTTTGTGAAGAAGGATTTGAGGGTGGCTCCGCTGGATTCAGATACAGTGACGATGGAAATGCAAACGGCGGAATCCTAGACGATTCTAGCTGTACAGAGCAGATTTTCGGATCTCACGCATACTGGTTCGGCCACCCATGTGACACCGCAAACAGCTTCGGAGATGTTTGGGAGAACGAGACTCTTACTCTACCAGACATTGATTTGACAAGCATGTCTGGAGACTATGTTGCTCTTAACTTCGAATACTTCGCTGAAACATGGTTCGAGATTCAACAATCTGGTGCTACATCTTCAGTTAACGACTATGCAGCAATTACCGTTGACTGGAACAAGGGTGGTTCAGATTACGAGGGCCTAATCTATGGACAATGGATCGACTACAACGAAGATGGATTCTGTATTGTTGATGAAGACGGAAACGGATTCATTGACCCAGAGAATGAGACCACTCTTGATAACACTGAAATCGACTACATTGGTGACCCCGTTAACGTCAACGGTGGCTCTGGAAACTACAACGTATTCTTCAACAGCGATGGATTAGTACAAAGCAGAAGCATTGACCTAACTCACCTGTATGTTGTCAATACAACTTCTCCTGACTCTAACCTGTGGACCGATGAATGTATCAGTTTAGCAGGTTCAACTGTCGACATCAACTTCGAGTTCCGTTCCAATGATGATGGTCACAACGGACAGAACGACGGTGTTCGAGGAGTTGCTTTCGATAACATCTCTCTACAGGAGTTCTCATTCACACAAGATGCAGTCTACAGCACTACTGTGGTAGACCTGGATGCTGAAGAGAACCGCACCATCACCGTTGCAAACCACGACTTTGTTTCTGGTGTTTACAAGATTGAAGTAGAATCTATCTTCGACAATGCTACACAAGGAACACCTTGGTATGGTTACGACGAAATTTCACTGGCAAACAATCTTGGAAGAGTTATCTTCTCGGTTGAAAGCGTAGATATTACACTAGGGAAGCCAGATCAACTATCCTGTTTGTCTGATGTTGTCCTAGACTGTGTTCTACCAATTGACAGCGCTAAGACTCACGATTGGTCACTATCTGCGACCAATGGTGTTCTTCAGGGAGACTACACATTCCACATGAATGTGGTTGACATGGACTCTGGAAACCAGGTGCACACTACAACTGCTGGCCCAAGCCAGACCTTGGGTCCTCATGAGAGAACAACCATCACGTTCACTCCTTGGAATGGATGGACGGATGGTCACAAGTACAACATCAGTTACTATGCAACACTTCCTGATGGAAGCACTTCTGGTAATGAAAGATACTTCCATGCGGCTTTCGCAGACCAAATTGACATCGCAATTCTTTCTGGTGATTCAACTAGAGTGACTGCAATCAAGGAAGATCTAGTCATTCTAGGATTGACATACACCCAGTTTGACATCAATGACTGGTCAGAATACCTCGACCTAGGTTGGTTGACTCACTATGACAAGGTCGTAATGCCTTGGCAAGATGTGAACACAGCAAAGCCAAGTGATGAAGGTGGAAAGGGATACTATGAGCTGATTGGTGGCTCGTCTAACCAGAACGCTCTGAAGAGTTTCATGTCCTCTGGTGGTACAGTACAGGTTCACTTGTCAGGAGCAACTGATTACTACGAGTACTCCTCATCTACAGGTGAAAGCTTGCTGCCATTCAATATGGATATCCAGCCAAGAAACACCCCTGAGACTCGAATTACATACAGCAACATGGAAGTTGCAGATCCATACCATCCAATCTTGGACAGTGTAGATTTGGCAGCATTCCAAGGATTTGACCAATTCGGAACAGTCACTGAGGCTATTGTCAATACAAAGAGCGCATCAGCGACATCGATCCCACGTGCTTGTAATGGATATTCTGAGGAAGGAGGTTCATTCCAGAGACTATTGCAATCTGAAGCAGATGTGCAAGACACCGTCCTTGGTGTGTGCAGTTACGTCGATGGTGGACTGATTGTTACTACAATCGACGTAGAGAGTGTGTCTGACCGTGCTAACAGCACTACTTTCCCTCTACTAGGTAACATGCTATCCTATCACGTCACTCCATATCCAACTGGATTTGGTACACTAGGCAATGGTCTAGATCTGACAATTAATGGTGAAGTTCCTTCCTTTGACCCTTCAACTGGAGGATACGCATTCCACTACATGAAGAGCAACTCAGAGGTAACCTTCGGATACACAACGACTGCTACTGAGACCTTGTCAACTGATTGGGTAATGAGTGGACCTACTGATTGGGCAGGTGCATCCATGGCTAGTGGTACTGACCACACAGATGTAATGAGCCCTACAGTCAACTTCTGTAAGGTAGACCTTTCATCTGCAACCGGATGTCTACAAGGTGCAACTTGGGAAATTACACTCTTCTTGCACGATGCAGCAGGGCACTCTCGAACAATCTCTGTCACAGTCATGACTGATGATACCAGAGCGGACGAATACCGCCCAGAAGCTGATGTAATGATTGACATGCGTGATGAATATGCTGACCAAATCGAAGACCGTGGAATCAAATCGGTTTCAGGAGTCGATTGGCCACTGAAGAGAATACACTTGGACGACACTGGTTCACTAACTGTTCACTTCGATGCAGGCAACTCATCTGATGCAGACGCCCTAACAGGTAACGGAATCGAATCCTATGAATGGACTGTCCTCTTCGATAAGCCATACAACGAGGATAACTACAAGTTGGAAGGACACACGTTCATCACTCCATCTTCAAGCGATGGAGCCTGGGCATACACCTTCAGCAATGAAACTGTAGATCCAAGCGGTCAAACAGAGTCGTTAATCCGTATCGAATTGGTAGTATTCGACCAGGCTGGAAAGAGTTCTGACAAGTACAAGATGTACTTCTCTGTAGTTCCTGAAGGATTCGGAGACGCTGAACCAACTATCCAAATCGATTTGTCCCTAAACGGAACAAAGGTAGACAGTGACACAATTACACTGACTGGTAACATTGTAGATGGTGCTGAGCAAAGCGATGTCTACGTTGAGGCCGCTCTTGAAGACACAACGTTCGACCAAACTGCTGTTGCAAAGTACACACTGCAATTAGAAGGCAAGTGGGCTAAGTCCGAACCACTAGGTGACGGCGACGGCTTCGAACTGACACTGAACATCGATGACTTATTCGACAACGAAACCAAGTCCAAGAGAGTATTCTTGAAGGTATACGAAGGCGATGACAAGCGCTGGCCTATCATATACTGGATTGAAATTACGCTTCCTGCATGTCAAGGCTTAGAAGTTCCAGTCGAGGTACTGGATGCTGAACCAGATGCTTACTGGATTTGGAACGCTGACACTTCAGAGTGTGAATGGTCTGGAGAATATACTGATTCAAACGGCGATGGAATCCCTGACGAAGCACCAGTCGAGGACGAAGCTGAAAGTGGTGGAGACGACAACATGATTCTCTACATTGGCGGTGGACTGGGATTAGCATTCATTGTTATCCTGTCCCTGTTCTTCGTTCTGAAAGGCGGAAAGGAAGACGACATCATCGATTCTCAGATGAGTGGCGACTTCTCTGCAACAGCTGCTGGATATGCTGGAGTGGCTCAAATGGATCCAATGGAGCAATACGTACAGCAACTGATCGCTCAAGGATACCCAGAAGAGACTGCTCGGGCCTATGCTCAACAATATGCTGGGCATTTCCAACAGCAACAATAGCGAAATTAGGGCAGATTGGCCGCTCTTTGGGGCGGACATCTGACCGATTGACCTTTGAGGTATGCTCGCTCGCCCGTGTCCATGGACAAGGGTGAAAGGTACACGGTTGCGGACTTGGGTCTCGCCGATGAAGGCGCTATGCTAATTGATTGGGCACGTTCACGAATGCCTGTACTTGCTGCATTGCGAAAGCAAGCTGAGATAGACAAGCCCCTGGCTGGTATGCGNGTGGCTGGTTGCTTGCACGTAACCAAAGAAACTGCGGTATTGATCGAAACAATTAGGGCTGCAGGTGCTGATATATCNTGGTCAGGNTGCAATCCGCTNTCTACGCAGGATAGTGTAGCAGCATGGCTTGCGAGGGAAGGATACTCAGTTCACGCATGGCATGGTCAATCCGTTGAGGATTTCTATTGGTGCATTGACAAGACTTTGGAATTCAAGCCAACATTAACTCTTGATGATGGTGCTGATTTAATCGTTAGAGTACATGGTGAAAAATCAGAATATGCTGAGACCGTGATTGGAGGGACTGAAGAGACTACCACCGGTGTGCACAGACTAAGAGCAATGGCTGCNNCTGGAGATTTGAAGTATCCAGTTATCGCAGTAAATGATGCAATCACCAAATGGGATTTCGACAATGTTTACGGAACTGGACAATCCACTTTGGACGGAATTCTTCGTGCAACTAGCGTACTTATTGCAGGCAAGACATTCGTTGTGGCTGGCTATGGGCACTGTGGCAAGGGTGTTGCAATGCGGGCTCGCGGAATGGGTGCAAATGTGATTATTACTGAAGTAGATCCTCTTCCTGGTCTTAGAGCGGTAATGGATGGATTCAGAGTAATGAAAATGGATGACGCTGCACCACTGGGTGATATTTTTTGTACAGCTACAGGAATGAAAGATGTTATTGTAGGACGTCACATGAAAGTAATGAAAGACGGAGCATTGATTTCTAACACGGGTCATTACGACTGTGAAATCAATATAGAAGACTTGCGAGANATGGCTTCNTCTGTCAGAACTATCCGCNCAGAGAATGAAGAATACACAATGCCAGACGGTCGCAGGATTCACNTGCTTGCAGAAGGACGCTTGGTTAATCTTGCAGCAGCAGAAGGACACCCTTCAGAGGTCATGGACATGAGCTTCGCAAACCAATTCCTATCTTTGTGTAGACTTGCTGCAGATGGAAAAGATATGGAAACGAAAGTATACGATATCACACTCGAGCAGGATATGGATTTAGCAACGACAAAATTGGAAACCCTAGGTTTCTCAATCGATGAGTTGACTGCTGAGCAAATTGAATATTCCACAGATTATACTGCAGGAACATGATCACTCTTCTTCATATGAAGAGAGTTCAGAATCCTCTTCCCCATCTTCGATGTAGCCGATTTCATCAAGATGTGAATCGAAATCTGGAAGTTTCATCTTCCAGTTCTTTGGAAGTTTTTTGTCCGCAGCAACGATTTTCTCNAGCCTTTGCTGGAATGCGGGGGGGTGTCGAGAATACAGGAATTGGTATAGTTTCGAGCGTCGAATATCTTCTGGAATCACTACTTTTGCAGAACTGGCTTCAAACTGAATAGCCCTCAGTAGATTGAATCCAGGTTTATTGACTCGATAGTACAACTTTCGAGTAAATGCCATTCCAACAATTACAGTAACAAGAATGAGAAGGCTGGTTAGGCAGAAACCTCCCCATCCATCCCCGAATATGGACCTCGATACAAAGACTTCTAGCATCAAGAATGGAATCGTAGTCATCATGAAGAGCATGTTTTCTGAAACTGGTGCTTTGTTAGACCTCATCTTGATTGCAGTCCAACCACCGTGGTTTTTCTTCCACGGTTTGAAGTGAGAATCCTGATCTTGTAATGCAGACTTTTCTAGGGTTTTGTGCTGGTGAGAAATACGTGCTAATTGCGAATTGGCAATATCGAGATTTTCTTCGAATAAAGCGCTTAACCTGTCTCTAGCCTCTGCATACATTCCTAAATCTGACAGAATTGTAGTTTGCTCTACAATTGGTACAGATTCCAAAGGAGCGGCTTCTCGGCACCTTTGCCACCAGTGCAATGCATCTTCGTACAGTCCAAGGTGGTCCACCATAAGACGGCCACCTTTCACCCAAGCATCGACTCTTGTTGGGTCCAAATCCACAACTTTGTTGCAGGCAACTAATGCCTTTGATGCCTGGTCAATATCAGGATATTTACCGTCCGGAGCCAGTAGTCCAACGATCATCCACCAAGCATTAGAGTGTTCAGGGTCGGCCTTTACAGCAAGCCTTGCGTGCTCGAGTGCTTGTTCTAATTCACCATTCTCTTCTGCTTCAATTGCATCAAGGTAATGACTTTCTGCGCTCATTATCTATCCCTCCTCTTACTTCTTCCATATTTGGTAGGGTGTAATGGAGGTGGGTCCTTTAGTTTGCGATGATGCCCTCTTTGTTTGGGTCCACCAACTCTCTTAGAACGTCCACAACCAAAGCATTCATTCCGCTTGGCAAAATTGGATTTTCCGCACTGAGGGCATTCCCAATCCCCTGCTCTCGGTTGTGGTTCCTCTCTTCTGTCACCTGCTCTTCGTTCATTGCCTGACCACTGCTTGCTTGAGCCTCTACCTCTTCCTTTAGGAGCTCCACAGCGGTTGCATTCAGTTCTGAATGAGAAGTTTGAGTTTTGACATTCGCCACAAGTCCAGTCGTTATCCGAGTGAGTGCCTCTGTTGGACCCTCGCTCATTTCTGTCTCTGCGGTCACTTCCGCCACGGCCTCTGCGGTCATTTCCACCACGGCCTCTACGGTCATTTCCGTCTCGAGTTCTTCTATTGTCCCTGCCGCCCCGCCCTTTAGGCTCGCCACAGCGATTGCATTCGGTTCTGAAAGCGAAGTTCTTGTTATTGCACTTCGAACACTCCCAGTCACGATTGTTACCACCGTCCCTGCCTCGACCATTCGAGCGACTTCTATCGCGATTTCCTCTTTCGTTACGACCTCTACGGTCATCTCTTCCTTGGCGATCATCACGGCCTCGGTTATTGTCTCTAGAGCGATTATTGTCTCTCGGCCTTTTGGTTCGAATTGTAATTTCTAGACCCACCATGTTACTAGGATTGGCTTGGCGGTCAAGATGGGCGATGTGAACTAGAGAATTGTTTAGATTCCCAATAACACCGTCGACTTTGCCGATGTAGTTTTCACCAGAATCTACCATTACTGAACCCAAAGCAGGACATGCACCTGTGTAACTTACGAGTAGTCCGCCTTCATGGCTGACTTTCTCTACTCGTCCTTTGAACATCGCGAGGCCTCAAAAGTTGGAGTTTATTCAATCCTTACGGAGTAAAAGAGCAGCACCAAGCATAGCAACAATTGTTGCGAACATTCCCAAGTTAGGTAGGCCGGATTCTTCTTCAGAAGTATCATCTACAGTATCGGTGCCAGAGTTATCAGATGCGTATGGGTCTGGGATACTGATTTCTTCGATAGTAACTGCACCAACTGAATCAGTTGCACTAAGTACGACATCATACTGTGTGGTTAGTCCTTGAGCAACACACTTAGCAATCGATAAACTGACAATCCAAGTGTCTCCACTCTGAGTGAAACTGTTTGTTGTATCACCGCACATTGTTGCAGACAAATCAACACTGCCTCCATCAGGGTCAAGTGCAATTCCAGATAGACTGAATGAGTAACCATCTGATGACCAAGTCGCATATGTGCCTTCGATTTGGTCCATGTCAACAATGAGTACAGGAGGCGTGTTGGTCTTCTCAAGTCCTAGGTTGAACATTACATCCCAATCCAACATTCCAGATGATGTTGCGGTTACGTGTAGCATGAAAGAACCAGGTGACAGACCAGACAAACTGATTGAGTCACTGGACGCAGTAGAACCTAGATTGAAGGAGGTAGCCACTCCATCGCCTGAACTCTGAGAACCAGACATGCTGATTGCTAGAGTCTGAACTAGTAGAGATGGTGTTGAATCGATTGTTACCGAGTCAGAATATTCTCCGGAAACGGCTGAGAAACTTGCTGGTTGGCCGAATCTCCAAGTGTAACTAGCATTGCTCATTGCACCGTATGGATCAACTGCTGAACATACAGCGTCAGAAGATTCTGAACTACCTGATGTTACTAGTAGTTCGCCGTTTGCGTTGGTTCTGCTAGACCATCCACTCTCAGCAAATTGGCAGTCCAAGCCCCAAGCATCATTGTCAGTAGCCCAGTCGGACATTGTCTCGCTTGAGATAGCAACCACTTCAGTTCCATCTTTGATGATTGGAATGATAGTACCGTTATCAGGTTGGTTCATTGTCCATTCAGGGTTGTCATTCGTTTCAGGTGGGCTGGTTGTCATATCGAAGAAAACATTTCGAATCATTGGCCAATCTGCCTTGTCGTAGCCGATAGTCATGCTTACTCTAACGCTGCCATCTGGCAGGAATACTTCTTCGATAGAACCTGCGTTCAGGTTCTCGACAACGTTGACAGTTCCGTCAGAGGAAGTAGTTTCATCTTGAATTGTCCAGTTAGCCATTCGCATTCCATCGACATAAGGGAATGTGAAAACCATAGTTGCGCTGGTGACATTAGTCGCATTCATTGCAACAGTGAAATCGCTTTGACCAGAGTTAGGCAACTTGTTGAATCTNGAGTTGTGTGTTTCTCCATCCTTTACNAACATGGANATNTCNAGGTTATTGGTTGCNGAAGTNGGAACTTCTTGGCAGTCTGTNCTAGCAAANGCATATCTTCCTGCACAGGACCTCTCTTCNGGNTGNCCNTCAGGAATNANGTCGACTTCTTCTAGGCCGATTCCTTCTTCNACGAATTCAACATCGTTCCAGTCAACTCCTCCNCGGTGAGGGATTCCTTCACGGATNCCGATTCTAGTGTACATATCAGCAATGCACTTAGCACCGATTTCTCTTACAGCATCTCTTTCGTCTGTTGAAATCCATGAGTTGTTTCCACCAGGGAATCCTTCGAACAATCCATCGAGATTTTCTCGAACAGTGGATGCTCTGCTTTCGTTGACCCAAGAATTGGCATACAAATCGGATGATTGCCAATCATCTAAAATTTGGAACATGAATACAG
>PBXT01000078.1 GCA_002727695.1 Methanobacteriota archaeon
CTGTTCTGACAATGACAATGTCATTTAACGATACATGCGATGAAACTGACGACGAAGATGCATGTGACATGGCTACTGGCGGAATGATCGGAACGATTGGAATGTGGGCAGGAATTGTCTGTGCGCTACTAATTACTCTGACCATGGTTCTACCAATGGCTGGTGTTGATGCAATGGACGCTGTCCCTGAAAACGTAACGCAAATTGCAACATGGGCAGCAGGTGCATTGATGCTAGTTGGTATGCTAGGATGGTACATGATGCTACCAGATGGTGGCGACATGAGCCTAGGAATGAGCGGCTGGATGGCAGGCGCAGCAATGTCCATGGGACTTGGCTCTGCTCTAATCGGCCAGTTCATTGAAGCTGACGAGTGAAACAATCAGTAAATCAGATTGAAACACCTTAACAGGAATTTGCCCTCATCGGGAGTTCGCTCCCGGTGGGGGCTTTTTTAATTTCAAAATCAAGCATTGAAACATTCAAAATCGAGTGATTGCGCCGGTTAGGCGCCCGCGCCGGGATTTGAACCCGGGTCGAAGCATCGACAACGCTTCATGATAGACCACTACACCACGCGGGCAGCAAGTCGCCGAGTGACAACGGCTATTTAAGCCGCGCTCTGTGGCTAACTTGAGGCGAGAACGTGGCCGGCCGAAAAACATCAGCAGAGAAGGCTAGAGATGATGCAGAGAATGCTGCAGCAGACGATATGTTTGGCGGCGCATTTGGCGGTTTAGATAACATGGAAGTTCCAGAAACACCTCCAGTAGAGGAAGCTGTTCCAGAAGAGGAAACAACAGAACCTTCTACCGAAGAAGCACCAGCAGCCGAAGAATCAGAAACTGCTGAAGCAACTCCGGAAGAGCCAGTAGCAGAAGAGGAAGCGCCTAGCGGACCGCCATCTGGTCCTCCAAGCGGCCCACCTTCCGGCCCTCCTAAGGGGCCGCCATCTGGTCCTCCATCAGGCCCTCCAAGCGGCCCACCTAAGGGACCGCCATCTGGTCCTCCATCAGGCCCCCCTTCGGGTCCACCTAGTGGTCCACCTTCTGACCCACCATCAAGCCCTCCAAGCGGCCCACCTTCTGGCCCGCCTAGTGGTCCACCATCTGGATTGCCTCCAGGTAATCCAAAAACCCCTCCTCCTGGCCCTCCAGAAGGTTTGCCTGAGCAACAACCAGAGGAGAAAGAACCAGTTGCTGAAGCCGAAGAACCTGCAGTCGAAGAGCAAGCTAGCGAGGAAGTTACAGAAGAAGCACCAGCAGTTGAAGAATCAGGACCTGCTGAAGTGGCAGTGGAATCCGAGACTCAAGAAGAGGCTCAAGAAGAGACTGCAGCGGTAGAGGAAATCAAGGAAGAAGCCTCTGAAGATTCACCGAGTGAGGAGCCTACTGAAGTGGCAGAGGAATCCGAGACTCAAGAAGAGGCTCAAGAAGAGCCCGCAGTTGAACCAGTCGCCGAGTCTCCAACACCAGATGTTTCAAATCGAGCAAAGGCTGCGGAAAAGGAAGTTCTCAAATTGTCAAATGAAGTTCACAGTCTACGCAAATCATTGGCTGGCGCAGCTGACATNATCGAGGAATTNGAAACCGAGCCAATGCCTCCTGCNGTNCTAGCATCAGACATNGTNGTTCCNGACCACTTGGTAGCGGACATTGCTCGCCTAGCAAGACAATTGGATAGAGAACAATTGGTCAGAGCCAACATGGGTACTATTGCCATGCTACACCCGGGTATGCCTGGTGTAATGATTTCAACCAAAGCAGGAACAACCCTGTCCCGTCTAAATGAAAGAGGACTAGTCGGCGGCAGATTTGGGCACGGAGCCCCTCCTAGCGCAACTAGCGACTGGCGAGTTCTNGAAGTCTTGTTGGCTCAAACTTCCCTTGCTACAGGAGGCCCNGCTTCCTGTATTCACATGATGGGCGCATACACCACAGCTGCAAGTTGTGAGAAGGACTTGATACTTTGTTCACCTATCGATGAAGTAGGAAAGAAGATGCTTGGAAAGATAGTAATCGTCGATCCTGACNATGAAAATCCAGACGACTTCCTACGTCAAACCGCCGACGCTCTAAAGCAGGGTGGAAANAAATGTGTAGTCATCAGAGGCCATGGCGCATATTGTGTAGGCGCTGATTTGGATGATGCTTGGGCTAATGCAGCAATGCTTGAACATAGTATGAAAATAGTCATGCTAGCAAGACAAGCCAATCTCAAAGTGTGAAGATTACTCTTCTTCAAACGGCATCTGAGGCCCATTTTGAGACAATAGAATTGCTATTGCAAATAGGGAAATTACTGCAACAATTGCGGCAATAGTTTGTTTTGAGATTTCTNACTCATCTTTACTTGCATCATCGACGACTCCCTCTTCATGGAGGTCTTCTTGAATGTATACAGAGCCAGAGCTGGTCTTACTTAGTGTATCATTGACATATGTCAAGAATGTAAAATTCCACAATCCTGCGGAATTGTGCTGGTTGAATACAAAGTCGAAACGGTTTGTACATTCCTCGTTAACGCGGGTTCCATTATCATCCAATTCACATTCAAATTGNAANACGGGNGACCTCATTTTCGCNCCATCTTTCTCTACCTCAACAATCAGTGTTGCGTTTTCAGTAGTATCCTTCATCCAAAACCAGGCCGAATCTCCTTCCTTCAGTGTTCCATTTGGAATGTCTGCCGGTTGACCGCCCTCGGAGTTAACAATCACTGTGTAAATCAACAATTCGTGACCTACAACAGGAGATGCAAGCATCACAAGTCCGAGAGTAACAGCAAGTATGCGCATCGATTTCGCCACTCAAGCCAAGAATAAATACAATACGGAAGAAGTATGCCGCAGGTACATGAACAGTCAAAGCGTCGCTCTGGGCATATTCATTGTTCTATTTGCATCTTCACTAACAGTATTGCTTCTAGGCGATGAAGATGAAGCCGCAGCAACAGAACCTTCGCCACATTTCCATGCAGGCGACCCACTATTCCAAGGAGACGGCCACGACCACATGAACGCAAGTCAGCATACCGCAGGGACAGACAACATCGAGCAACTTGCATTCAATCCTCTAACTTCTCNNGGCAANGCNGAAGTNTCAGTNGCACGCTCNCCNGANGGNAGAGNNTACACTTACCAAGCTGGTTGGAATGACATGCATATCGTCGATGTTACCAATGCNTCAGACCCGCAAGTTATGGGAGTTTACCACGACCCGAACACACAGGTTTTGGACGTGAAGTACCTTGAGTACAACGGCAATGAATACGTTATCCTTCAGAACCAACTTATCGATTCAGGATATGCAGATCCGAACATCGGCGAATGGAGNGACCCAATTCAAGTTTCAGTGACTCTAATCGATGTTACAGACAAGACAAATCCGACTTATGTCGACTCTTGGTATGATGCTGACCATCCAAGCGGACCACACAATTTGTACCCACATATGATTGANAACGAGTGGTATATTTTCGTAGCAAATCCAGATTATGAACAGTGCAATTCCGCAATTGGTGAAGCGTGCGGAGGAGTAACAATTGCCCATCTAAACCTACAGGGCAGCGCATCTCGCCTACTTCCGGGAGTACCAGCATCCGGTCACGGTCACACAATTGTAAAGGTTGGAGAATACGAAGTGGCGTGGGAGACAACTCGTGGAGGCTGGATTTACATTCACGACATGACTGTTCAAAAGTGGCCAGGAGAAGATGTAGAAGANCCACGATATGGACGCACATTCGTCTACGGCTCTTATTGGGAAGCCGGCCTTAGAATCGGTGACGTAACGGATGTCCCTCACCCAGTAAATTCTCCAGAAGCTTACACTTTGATGGCTACAACCTGCAAAGCAGGACAAGGCAACCCAGTCATGTGCCGATGGAGAGCACCTGAGGTTGGCTCTTGGATGGATTTCCTAGACTTGGATAATGATGGACAACCAGACAGTGGCACTACCGGAAATGAGAACGGCGGCAGAGTGTCTTACATTCACTATGCTGAACCGGTGCCGGAAATGTTAGACGTCTCTCATTTGGGCTTAGGCGATACGCCGAGACATTATGTTACTGCAGCGGTTGAATGCCTTGATTTGTATGAAGGAACAGGAATCGTCTACTTGCTAGACACTACTGAATATTCTGAGGAAAATGGTAATTTCCGATTCGAAATAACAATGACGAGGGATTGGGAAATCCCATACGCGCAAGACCATTGTTTCGGCTCGACATGTGAATTAGACCCTAATAGCGATGAATGGCTGTTATTCAGCCCACACAACCTAGACACAGGCTATTTCGAAACCACTGAAGAAACAGACCAATCACACGGAGGGAATTGGGATGTTAGACTGTATATTTCGCATTACCATGCCGGACTTTGGATTGTCGATCTTGAAACCCTAATCGCACCAGAAGCAACAGATAGAATCGACATTCACTTTGAAGCAACAGTCGGATACTACCTTCCATCAGGCCACATCGACGGCACTCCACTAGATAGTGCATACTACGACTTTGGATGGGTACCATTCTTGTGGGCCGTTGAATTCCACGAGGGCGTGATTTATGCCTCTTGTATCTCAACAGGTTTGTATATTCTTCAGCTAGATATTGACCAACCATTCCTTGGAACCCCGGTGTGAAATTTTGCGAAACCAATTACCAACGGGGCCAAACTGTCGCGTCTGAGAATACAACAATTAAATTACAACAGTAGAGGTCTTGTTTCCATGAAGAGGATCTTGGGATTCTCCGTGTTTGTCATTCTTGCCTCTTTGCAATCAGCATCTGCACACGGAGGAGAAGATAGCGAGGGCCTATCAAATCTTCAGATAATGCTCATTTCGCTGGCAATATGTGCTGTATTTTATTTCCTATTCAGGAAATTATCTGATAGCGAATCAAACGCAAACAACGGGCTGTTGCTAACGCTTGTGGTATATACGGGCACTGTCCACATTTTACTTGGAATAAACGATATGATATTCTTGATTGGAGGATTGGGAATTATTGCGATTGCTACAGCTCCGTTTGTTACCGAAATCGCTCGGTCGAGAGAAAGACTATTGCAACCAGCCCTGGCATTATCGGCCCTTACAATGTTCATTGCGTATTTTGTGTCCAATCACGACTTGCACTACATAGCGGAAGATTACTTGGGATTGACAACAAAATTATCAGAAATTGGAATAATTGGTCTTGTGCTAAAGAATCAAAAAGGCGACTCAGAACAATTATTTTCCTAAACATTGATAGCAAACAAAAACACAATTTAGGAGGGCAATAATATGAAAAAAGTAATTTTATTGATACTTGTTTTTATCTCAGGAAGTTTGTCCGGATGCCTTTCATCTGATGAAGAGGAAATTGAGGAATTTCCATCTTTCAATTTAGTAGACGAGCAGGGAAATGAACACAAGAATAGCATGTATAGCGGCGAGCCATTCGTTGCTTACGTTTCCGCATCGTGGTGTAACCATTGCAAACCAGCATTGGAAGCATTAGACGACACCGTTCCTGAAGGCCATATACTCATTTTCAATAAAGACGGAAGAGAAAGATACAGTGACATGAATGAATGGAAAGATCGCATGGAATCAGAATTAGAGCGTAACCTATCACATCCGTTTATTCACGCTCCGGAGCTCTCAGAAACGCTGAACGTAACTGGAATCCCAGCAATGTTCTTTGTGAATAGTGACGGTATAATCGAGCACACCTTGTCAGGAGTGAAGGACCAATCCACGATTGAAACATACTGGAATGACCTTTCGTGATTTTTCAATCAAAGGGTAGAGTTGTATATGGCCCACTGCAAACCGTTGTTAACGTCATTATCTATGCACGAGGGCTATATAGAGAAACCCTTGTACTCAATACTAAAATGATTATTTGAAACTCAATGCTAAGATAGAACTCTTTACCGGTCTTAAGTATAAATATCAAAGGCGTATGCAACAACTATGAAGCGTATTAGCGCGGTAATAATAGGAACAATCTTAGTTGGATTTTCTTTTCTCCCGATGACTCACATTGAGAATAATGAGAGATTGGAAAAATCGCTTTCACTCAGCACCAGCGGTTCGCAAAACAATACTGAAAGTTTGTATCTTGATTTGACCAGTTGGCATCTTTCTGAAGGGGATTACATTAATTATTCAAATTATGGCGATGACTATTTTCAATTGTTAAACAACAGCGGCCATAGTCCTGAATTAACCTCTTCATCTTTCCAAGCAAATGTCCTCGAAGACAGGCCTTGTAACTTCGGAGGAACTGATGCTCTTTGTCACGTAATCTCACATACGGCTAGGGGGAACATCACCTGGTATGAGGTAGACAATCATCATGATGGCCACGATGACCATGACGATCATGATGGCCACGATGACCATGACGATCATGATGACCACGATAACGAAACCCTAACTCCTGAGACCGTTCTAGAACTCTTTGATACAAACAATGATGGAAATTTGTCATGGGAGGAATTCTGGGATTCATGGGAAGATAGCCAAGAGGGTGAAGACGGTCAAGAAGAGATGTCAGCGTTGATGGAAATTTTCAATGAGAGCGATATAAACAACGATGAACTCCTAGACGTCAATGAACTTGAAGGATTCATCGACAAAGTAGGGGAATTTGAAGAAATGGGAGATGACCATGATGGGGATGCAAGTGAGAGTGGCGAAGATGAGGGGTATTCCGTGATGATTATCGACACGATTGAGTGGAATCAAACAACTCAAATTTATACCGATTTCTCGGCGTCACGTGTCGATTTAACCGTGAAATTCAGTATTTGGGAGTTTGATTTGGATACAGGAGATTTGTTACATGAATCGATTTACTGGGAAAATGAAACACACTTGAGTTCCTTCACTGGAATACCTGAATACATTACTGTTGGCTCACAATGGATTGAAGAGATTGAATCTACTATCTACGTTAGTTACCAAGACAACCATGGCCATAGTAATTCAGATACTTGGCAACAATTGGACAATATCTCATACATTCTTACAGAGGATTTGGAAATTGAACTACCTCCTAATCAAGCTACAAACTCACAAAAAAATGTGTCAATGAATCTGTTTGCAATTGAAGTGGATGATGGTGAAAACATTGTAACTCAGGTTGCTAACGACTTTTTCAAATACAAATATTTCAACTTCGAGTTAACTCACGATAATACTGCTAATCAACAAAATCAAACAGGTGGCCAAGATGGTGAACACGACGATGATGACCACGGAGACCATGATCGCCACAGCCATGTGAATTACTATTCATACACAGATTTAGTAGTCGATTCCTGGCATATTTCAGCATATATTCCAGATGATGATGGAGACGGCTTGAATAACTCGGTTGACCAGTGTCCAGATGGTCAAATTGATTGGATATCCAATTCCGAGACAGATTTTGACGGCGATGGCTGTAGAGATATTGACGAGGATGACGATGACGATAATGACGGCTTTTTGGATATTCGGGAAAATGAATGTCTATCTGATCCACTCAATTCAACATCTATACCTCTAGATAATGATGGAACTGGTGAATGCGATGCATTAGACGATGATGACGATGATGATGGAACTCGCGATGTCGATGACGCATTCCCATTTGACTCATCAGAAAGCAAGGACAATGATGCTGACGGTATAGGCGACAACGCAGATTTTGATGACGACAACGACTCTTTTCTCGATTCAGAAGAGATTCAATGTCTAAGCGACCCATATGATGAACTATCAATTCCGAATGACCTTGACCAAGATTTGTTATGTGATATTTTAGACTCTGACGACGATGGAGATAGTTATTCAGATGCCTTTGAAGCTGAATGTGAATCAGACAGTATGAATGCTACTTCTGTACCTAAAGACACAGATTATGATGGAAATTGTAACTTCCTAGATAATGATGATGATAATGATGGGTGGCCAGATCTAACTGAAATTAGTTGTCTTAGCGACCACTTGAATTCGCAAAGCATACCCTCAGACTTAGACGAAGATGGTGTATGTGACGAACTTGACACAGACCTCGATGGAGATGGAGTAAACAATTCTGAAGATTCATTTCCACTTGACCCCAATAAATCATCAGATAGTGTTGCAGGAGAACAAGATGATTCAAGTGTGATTACATACATAGTTGCAGTAGCCGTGATATTTGGATTACTGGTAGTAATCCTCTCATTGAGACGCAGAACCTCGTCTCAGAGTTATGAAAATGAAATGACTCAAGTTGAGGTAGA
The DNA here is from genome assembly GCA_002727695.1 of Methanobacteriota archaeon. Next base: position 8,270 of record PBXT01000078.1, read on the forward strand.
GCAAGAATATGATCGGTTTGTTGACGAAAACGGAACTCACTGGTTGCGTAAATCTGATGGTAACCTTCTGTGGTGGAATGGCTCAGAATGGATAGAGTATAGCCGTTAATCAAATATCGAATAATCAAATTCTCACTCAACATCAAGGCAGCCGTAGACTAGGGGGCCCGTTGTGCAAGCGGGCGACCATAACGGTACTCTATACAACGCCCGCATTACATAGGGGCCTCTTTCGAAAATAGTTCCGCGAAAGTTACTAACTGGTTTTTGAGGATTTAAACACCCCAAAATCAATTAAATACCCTAGATTTCTTTTAGTCATGAGAACCGCTCAAGAGTATTATATTGGCGCTTTCAGTGCAGATAATCTCTTTGGATTCAGGATGATCATTTCTTTCAGCTCCCTCCTAATACTGCTTTACTGCATAGGCTTGGCAGCTTTAGTTTGGCGTGCTAAAGCAAAAGGATTTGAAAACAAATTTATGGCCGTTCTACTTGTATGTGAAGGCATAAAGGCCACATTCATAGTATCGCAAGTCACGCCTTACATTAGAAGATATGAATGGCTCCAAGATATATTGTGGCATTGGACTATTGATGTGTTTTTCACAGCACATATTACAGCCATAATTATGTATCTATGTATACCGATTTACTATCGATTAAATCGTCTCAGTTTTATGCACAAGCCTTCATTCAAAAAGCATGCGTGGTATATTGCTCCTGTTCTAGGAATTACAATCTGGTTGTTGATTAGAACAGTGCCTGAATTCTATGTTTCAGACGCAACATGGGTCGTTTGTGAAGAGGGTAAAGAGCCAACAACAGATCGTTGGTTTGGTTATGATGATGAATGGGAGCAAGGCATCGAGGATGTTTTCAAGGAAACTGGAGATTGTACTGCAAGCTACGAAACAACGGTGACAACACAGCCTCCTGGTTTATGGGCCATCGCTTTAGGTTCGCCTCTTGTCTCATTACTAGCCTTATTTTTCATACGTTCTTCAATAAGGTC
>PBXT01000079.1 GCA_002727695.1 Methanobacteriota archaeon
TTCAGCCACTAAGAATGCGAATCTGTCACGGTTCGAATGGTCGATTACAACGCTACCCAACTCATAGACGCCTTGTGGCAAATCATGGTGACGATTTGCGGCTAGAAGTCGCAGTAGTCCTGGGATGATATTCTGGCGCAGAATCGTGTGGTCAATTGTAATCGGATTGGTCATTCGAGTTACTGAGCCGTCGGGCTTCCATCTGACTGAGTTGAATTGGTCATCATCATTTGACAGAGTCAATGATTGAATCTGAATCAGCCCCAGTCCTTGTAAGGCCTCTCTGATTCTTCGGCGAAGATGTCCATCTTGCCTAGGAATTGCAGTCAACGGCGCCTTAGGAACATCGTGAGCAAGGTCGTCATATCCGTGGCCAATTGCAACCTCCTCGACTAGATCGATTGGGTGCAATATGTCGAATCTCCAACGTGGCATGGAGATTGAAAGAGTTCCTGACAAATCTCCGTTGTACACTCCACCCATTCTCCTAATTGCATTCTCGATTTCATCATCAGTGAATGAGTTCCCTAGAATCCCTTCAACTAAGGAGCGCTCAACTTTGTGCTCGATAGGTGAGCCATCAAGATTCCATTCTCTACCTTCACATGTTGTGACACGCACCGACTCAATCTTTCCACCCAGAACAGAGAGTTGTAAGCAAACCAGCATCAGTGCAGATTCACAAGCACGGATGTCAAGGCCAGTTACATCAATGAATAAATCACGAGTCTTTGTGGTTACAGTGGTGTGGTCACCATTGATAATTGGCGGGAATGATAGTACTGCATCATTGGAATCAAAGATGATTGGAACCTTGGCCATTCCTTCCAAAAGATGTGCATAATCTACACCTTTTGGGTGCTCTTGCAGAATTTCATCGATTGTCATTTCTTCTTCCATTGCAAGAGGTATGAATGAATGCTGACGGTCTACAGCTTCAACTCTAAACGGTGGAGCAATTGTTGCAAGGTCATGGACACCAATCGATGCTCGCTTCCTTCCTCGGCCTAGAGCGAAATGCAACTTTTCTTGATGGTCCATTAGACGCTTTATTACATCCTCATCGATATCTAATCCTCTGACAACTGCGCCTAAGATAACAGGTCGGATGTTTGCCAATTCCGGTGATACCTTCATCGAAATAGTTCCGGGATTTACTAACAATCTTGGATTTGGTGGAGAATCATGCAAGAAAGGCATCATTCCGTAGAACAATGTTTCAGGAGATAATAAGTCTGGTCTGTCAGGAAATATCTCTATGTCCAATACTTCTTCATTGCATGTGTCAATATCAGTTCCCATCAGAGGTAATCTGAATGCTAAATCTTCAACATCGTGTTTCCTACCCTTAGATTCGACTAACTGTCGAAGTAAAGATTGTTCAACACTAATGGTCGGCATTCAATCACCTTGCAAACCAGTGCGGCATTGGGCGGTCATAACCTGCCAATCGCAAACCGCTTACTGCAGCGGTATCTTGGTCACACGCCCTTAGGTTTGCTCTCGCTAGTGAATCGATAGAAGCAAGGCCTAATCTGTTGAGTTGAGCAGACAATCCTGCTGTAACTTGTGCAATCCAGCCTGCGATGTTTTCATCTGGAGCAGGACAAATTGTGAATGCTACATTAGAAGCACACAGTATCGCCAAATCTTCGCTGGTGGCTGACCATGGTAGCCACATTGAAGCACGGCAGTTATCTTCTAGGCTTGCTGAAGCAGACCTACCAACCATTGGTAAGGATGCGGCGGCACTTATGCCACTGCCATCATTTAGAACGCTAATTGCCGCATCTAGACTGTGATGCTGAGCATCAGAATGCAATGAAGAAGTCTGTCCTACGCCTCGAATCAGAATTGATTTTGCAAGTGGGCCTGCAACGCATCGCAACGCAACAAGAATGCCGTCTAAGGCCGCACCATCTAGGCGAGGCATAGAATCTAGGTCGATTGCGAAACCAGCTGCTGCTTGTACCAGATTTGCCGCATCAGCAATATTCTGCGAGTCTATGATGACTATGTCACAATCACGTGGTTTTTCTCTGACAATACAAGGATGGAATAAATCGTCCTGTACTCCTTTTGGAACATAAGGTAGGAGTGGAATTGGAAGCGCTAAAGCATCTTCCTCGCCGATCAAAACAACAGTGTCACAAGTCGAATAACTAGGATTGTGATTAGTTGTCATTGGGATAAGAGAAATTCCAGAAAGGTCTTCTCTACACTCTGCCATGATTCCCTCAATCAAGTCGCCGTCAGGTGCTAAGCAAACTGCATCTGCAGGGATGTGTAGGTCCTCTTCCCCTAGTAACTTGTTAATTTCTTTGACTTCATCTTTTTCCAAAGTTCGTAATGTTACACCAGGGGGTGGAGAAGGGCATCTTCCGTTAATGATAATGCGTCCTCCAGTCATTCCAGCACCAGGGTCGCCGCCTACGTCCCCGTGGACAACGATATCTCCTCCNGACATTCCTCCGCCAATTCTAATGCCGGCATCGCCTCTGATTACGAGTAAACCTCCGCTCATCATAGCGCCAGCATCGTCTCCAGCACCATCGAGAATTGTGATTCGACCTTTTCTTTGTCCGTATGCTGCACAAGGGCCAGCAGTCCTCTCACAAGTGATTCGATTTCCATTATTTCCGGCACCTAGGAAGGAACCTACATCACCTTGGTGAGTAAATGTTCCACCTTGTCCGAATGATGCGGTGAATGGTCCTAGATTTCCTAGACTTCTAACCTTGGAGCCTTCAGGAAGATTAGGGCATAATCCCATTTCGCCATCCTTAGGAACAGGGTCTCCGTTCGTCGTCCAACCTATACGCAGTACAATGTTTCTTTCAAGTGCCTTCTCAAGCTGAGCGGGCAATCTTGAATTGATACTCATCGAACTTGCGACGACCTCTTCGATACTTGGCATCAACCGTCCGTGAGTGTTCTCTTTCATCAACAGTTTGCCTGTAAGATGACCAATTTACGCGAAGCAAGGTTCATTTGAGGGGCGCGAAGGCACCTCTGTTAGGGAGCCTCATGACCATAAAGGTTGCAATCAATGGATACGGAACAATTGGCAAGCGAGTTGCAGACGCAGTAGCATGCCAAGACGACATGGAAATCATTGGAGTTACAAAGACTCGTCCAGCCTTTGGCTGTGATTTGGCAGTCCGGAAAGGTTACCCGCTTTACTGTACATTTGACAATCCAGAAAAAATTGCTGCATTCGCACCCGCAGGATACGAATGTCACGGTGGATTGAGTGATTTGTTAGCTGTAGCAGATATCGTAATCGATTGTTCACCTGGAAAACTAGGAGCAGAGAACAAAGCAAAGTATCAGGCTGCTGGAGTCAAGTGGATTTTCCAAGGCGGAGAGAAACATGCAATGACCGGAATGTCCTACACTTCATGCGCAAACCACTCTGCTAATATGAACGTTGAAGGAACAAGAGTAGTATCCTGTAACACAACGGGTTTGTCACGCACATTAGTACCTCTCTACGAGCACTGTGGTGAGTTGTCTGTTGAGTGCACAATGATTCGTAGAGCAGCAGACCCTGGGGACTCAAAGAAAGGGCCGATCAACGCAATCAAGCCAGTATTGAAGGTCCCAAGTCACCATGGTCCAGATGTGATGACAGTTAAGCCGGAAATACAAATCAATTCACTGGCTGTTGCAGTACCTACAACAATCATGCATGTTCACTCAATTGTAGCAACACTTCCGGAGGGCCACGGTCTAACAACCGAGAGTGTTTTGTCTATGTGGTCGGATTGTCCACGTGTTGTGATAATGAACGGTGCTGAAACAGGAATTACCACCACAGCTGAAGTCATGGAATTCGCAAGAGATATGGGCAGAACATGGGGTGATTTGCACGAGATTTTCGTCTGGGAAGATGGAGTAAAATTAGTAGGTAATAATTTGTATTATTTCCAAGCTATTCACCAAGAATCAGATGTCATACCGGAGAACATTGATGCGATTCGAGCATTGATGGGAACAGAGGCAGATTGGCGAGTCTCAGTCGCTAAGACAGACGCAGCAATCGCAGCACTATTCGATTGAGCCCTATAGGGCTCATCTGTGGCTTGTATTCAAGTATGGATGTGTAGTCCGGATAGTTATGTTGGCGCAGCAAAAGACACTAATCATTCTCGCAGTGTTGCTTCTTGCCCCAATTTCTGCCGCTGTTGATTTTAATTCGAGCGAAGAGGTTGATATTCGCAGTAAAGCCGCATCGAATTGGCATTCCATCGAGCCTNTTGAGACAACAGCCTCAGCTTTGAAATCTCTAGATTACNATATACATTTGGCAATCGCATCTTTCGATCCATTGCACGATGATTTCCCCGAATCCAGGCTTGATGATTCACAAGATTATCGNANTACNGGNATGGCAATTGTACAATTGAAGCATCACACTGGTAGTGCATTGTACGATTTGGTTGAAGAGTACGGAGTCTTCGTTTTGGACAACCTTGGTTCTTCTTCTTGGTTGGTGCGATTATCTCATCCAAATGATTTGCAAGACATACAAAATGACGATTCTGTCCGATGGGCAGGCCCAATGATGCCAGGATGGAGAGTTTCCTCAGATATCGACTCACAAACAAATTACATTGCAGCAATTCCNGCAGTTGACCTAAAACCAGAGGCCCTTGAGGGTCTATCGCATGATTTGGTCATGATGGGCGCAGATGAGGCTTGGTGTGGTCTTCATCTTTGCGAGGTAAAAGGTAAAATTGACTTAGAATCATTAGCAAGGGATGGCAGAATCATTTGGTCGGAACCAGCATATGAATTGCGAGTTACGAATGCTGTTGCAGGTGCAATTGTAGGCATACCAGAATTAGCTAACAATTCCATGGGACTTGATGGCTCAGGTGAAAAGATATCTTTCACTGATACTGGAATCGACCAAGACCACCCTGACATAGTTGGCAGAATTGCTGGAGTCTATACTCAATTTGGACTCGACCCGAGCCCTGCGGATTCAAACGGGGGCCATGGTACACACGTTGCATTGACCATTGCAGGAGATGGAAGTGGAGATTCTTCAGCAATAGGAATAGCACCAGAATCCTACATAGTAGCCTATGCCCTAGAGCACGACCCTACCGGGATTTTTGGAAGAATCGGTTCAATCTATGACATGCTAAATCACGCCGAGCAGGAGGGTTCACGAGTTGCTGTAAATGCTTGGGGTCTAAATGGAAATTATGGGGCATATACCGCTGATTCACGTTCAGTAGACGTCTTCGTTCATGACAATCCTGAGTTCCTGCCAATATTTTCTGCAGGAGATGACCCCGGTCAAAACGCCTCGAAAGTGATGGCTCCTTCNACTGGGAAAAATGTACTATCTGTGGGTGCATCGACNACTAATCCCAGTGGCTCCGTTGCTAATTTTTCTTCACTCGGGCCGTCTCTAGATAGTCGTGTGAAGCCTGATTTGGTAGCCCCTGGTGTTTCGATTTGTTCCGGTAGAGCTCAAGAGGCAGCAATCCCAGTTGGTTGGACTTGTGCAACAGGTACTCACGCTAATGGTAACAACATGTACATGTCACTATCAGGTTCTAGTCAGGCTACAGCTGTTGCAGGTGGTTCAGTCTCTCTGATTAGAGAATTTATTCGTGAAGATGTTGGTATTTCCTCTCCATCTTCTGCACTATTGAAGGCTGCAACAATTAACGGTGCAGTTGATTTAGGCACCCCAGATATTCCTAATGCAAATGAAGGATGGGGTCAGATTTCAGTTTCGAATTCCGTAATGCCCCAGTACAATGGTAACGATTTATCTACCTTCCATGAGAACTCCAGAACTTTGTCTGCTGGCTTCTCAACTTTGTATCAATTTGACCTAGATCCATCCTCTGGAATTGACATTACATTGGCTTGGACAGATGTTGCTGGAAGTGCTAATGCTCAGCAAAATGANTCTAGATTAGTCAATGACCTAGACCTAAAACTAATTGCGCCTGACGGCACGATATACAAAGGAAATGTCATTGTAAACGGTGTTTCAGTGCCGAATGGAGTACATGATTCCGTGAACAATATCGAAAGAATCAAAATCGCACCAAGTTCAGTACTTCCATCTGGAAAGTGGCAGTTAACTGTCAGCCATGCAGGTGGCCTAGATCAAGCGTATGCGATGGTTTTGACTGCGGACGCTACTCTTGATGAAAAGGCAGATTTGATGACTTTCGATGGCTCAATATTCCCTTCATCCGAATCTCCTTTGGTTAACGATTTGATAACTATCAGAGTTTCATGGTTGAATCAAGGTACTGCTGATGCTGGTCAATTTAGAGTCACACTTGAAGACTTGACAGAGGGCACGACTCTGTATGATGGAATGCGCTCTTCATTGAGTTCAGGATCACTAGATTCTCTAACTTTGTATCATACATTCTCATCAACTGGCGACCACGATATGCGTCTAACTGTCGATGCTGATTCCGATGTCGATGAGGTGAATGATGAATCAAACGGTGTCAACAATAACATCGAAGAAATGACAATCACTGTTGCAGCATTAGGAGTACGCCTAGTGGCTTTAGATTCAAACGGACTAGAAGATTCCAATATGGTTAACCAAACACTCAACCCAGCAGATGCTGAAGGTTACACATGGCCTGTTGTTTTGAAACATGAAGGTACCGAACAACAATCGGTAAAGTTACATCTTTCTCAAGTTCAATCACCGCACCCATTCCGNGATGATGTTCTTCTGCCCACCGAAGATGACTGGTCCAGAAGTTCTGACCTTTCCGGGCCNTTTACTCTNTCAGCAATGGGGCAAGGCGGGGACTCAATTTATCTGAACATTACCATGAATAATGATGATGCAGACCTCTCGGGTTCTACTGACCGCTACGCAATGGCAGGCACATATGTCATGGATTTGACTGCGAAATACTCCAACAATCCTAGTGTCAAGCACTCGATTAGATTGCGCTTGGTTGTTGAAGAGGTGAAGGATGTACAGGTGGCTGCAGCAGGAACAAGTGGGCTTGAGGCAGTTCCNGGGGGTAGTACAGCATTCTCGATATCTGTTAGGAATACTGGTAATTCTCCTGCAGTTTATGATTTGGATTGTTACAGCCAAAATCGTTGGCCAGTTGAATTGGGNCAGTCCAACTCATCATCCTATTCTTTCGAGCCTCTGGACATCCTTGAATACCTACCAATGCAGGTTAGATTGTATGTTCCACCAGTTGCAGATGGGCTACCAGCAGCTGGCAGTACCGATTCAGTTACCTGCTCAGTTACTAGCGAAGCAGACCCCTCACTAAATATCAGTGAAATAGTTACTTTGACCGTTAGACCATTGGAATCGTTTGCAACCAATCTGCTGGATGATTCGGGTATTGATGTAGGCCCAGCCTCTTATGCTCGAGATGTGAATGTCGATACAGGGGAGAGGTTGAACCTAACATTGCTGATTGAAAATACAGGCAATGCTCCACTTGATTTGACGGTAAGAGTGAACCCGGAATTGACTACATGGACTATTCAGGTGAGTCATGAATCTGACACTGATAATAGAGAGGTTAACTTGCAAATATCTCCTGGTCAATCTGACCAAGTTCGATTTGAAATTCTGGTGTCTCCAGTTGCTGAAAGAAATGATGAGAATCGGTTGGTAATCAAGACAAGCCAAGACGTCTCAAACTTCATCATCAACGAAACCACATTGGTTGTGAAGGATGAGATTGGATTAGACATATCATCTGGTGGACTGACTTCTTTGAGTGCATTACCTAGCGGCGATTTCACATACACAGCTCTGATGATCGAAAATACTGGCAACTCACAAATCGGAATTGAATGGAGCAACTCCCTGCCACCTGATGGTTGGGAAGTCGGATTCGCTAGCCCACCTACGTTACTAGGTCCAAGAGAATCTAGCGAACTGATTGTAGGAATCAAACCTCCTGTGAACCAAGCTGCGACATCTTCAGCCTTTGATTTGGGAATTTATGCTACTATCAATAACGGCTTCGAAACTTTACAAGTTTCAGCCAGTTATCCTGTTGAAGTTCAATCTGGTGCATTTTGTGCAATTGAATATGATTCTGACGCAAAGCCTTTGCTGGGCGTGGACAGAAACGGAGAATCTTCTCAAACTGTTACGATTAGAAATATTGGAAACACACCTTTAACTGTTGATTTGATTGAACAAATCGATGCCAAAAACTGGGAAATTGAATTGTCTCAAGCCTCCGTGTCAGATTTAGGTGCAGGAATGAGCAAAGATGTTGATATAACTGTCAAAACAAATGACGACACAGAGGCAGGTATTGAAGAANTAACAATATCNTGTGGTGAGGCATCAATTGNCTTAGAAGTCAGTGTCCAAAACACAAAATCTCAAGGAGGATTGTTNGGTATAGTTTCACCAGAAATTGCTTATTCGNTTATTGGAGTNTTAATTTTAGGAGTTGCNATAGTTGCTAGGAGGATCAAGAAATCCGCACCTAAGGATTATTCTGGAGAAGAGTTAGTTGCCCCTGATGCNCATTCAATTCCAGATACTGGTGAAAGAATGCAAGCAGTAATGGATTCTGTAGTTGCACAGGAATCACTTGCCAGTGGTGGTGTTTCTGCAGAGGAGATCGCAGATGCTTTAGCCCAATCTATACCCTCGCTTCCGACCCCTCCTGCGCCGACAGCTGTTCCAATGGGAAGGCCACCAAGCGCTGTTCCAGCAGGACGTCCTCCAGTNGTTGTTCCTCAAGGAAGGCCACCTGCTGTAGTACCACAAGGAAGGCCACCTGCTTTAGTACCANAAGGTAGGCCTCCTGCGGCTGCACCTCCACAACCAGCAGCACCTGCTGCTCCTCCGCTACCGCCGGGCGGACTCCCTCCTGGATGGACTATGGAACAGTGGCAATATTACGGGCATCAGTGGCTGGCTAGCCAAGGCCAACAGTGAAAACTGAGACTCTGTACGGCAAACCATGGAGAGCATTGTATTGTTCGGCCCCCCGGGGGCTGGAAAAGGTACACAGGCACAGCGAATAATGGAATCAACAGGACTTCCTCAGGTGAGTACTGGAGACATGCTGCGCGCCGCAGTTTCTGCAGGCACATCTACAGGTATTGAAGCAAAGAAATTCATGGATGCAGGATTGTTAGTTCCAGATGATGTCATAATTGCTCTAATCAAGGATAGAATTCAGGAACCAGATGCACTGAAAGGAGTCATGTTTGATGGATTCCCTAGGACCATTCCACAAGCTGAAGCACTAGCGAACATTACCGAAGTTTCCCATGTAATTGCGATTGAAGTCCCNGATGAAAAAATCGTCGAGAGAATCTGTGGGCGTTTCACATGCGCAGGCTGTGGCGCAGTCTACCATGATANATTCAATCCAACAGAAGTCGAGGGTAAGTGTGATGCTTGCGGTAGTGAAGATTTCAAGCGTCGAGCAGATGATAACGCAGATACCGTAATGAGCAGATTGAATGCTTATCATGAGCAAACATCACCCTTGGCAGAATGGTATCGCTCCAAAGGAATATTCCATATTATCGATGGTGATAGAGAAATTGATCATATCACCGAAGACATTCTNTCTGCATTGAAGTGAGTTGAAATTATGAGTCGCAAAAGGGGGCGTGCTAAGGCAAAAAGCCAGCGTAGAAACAGCGCCCTTGAAGCTCAGCAGCACCTGTCATCCGTGATTGGTGATGTCTCTATGCCAATGATTGCACGTAAAAATGCCGCCAAGCATTTGGTCAAGACCTCTTCCAGAAATCGTCTTCCTCTGCCGGTTCAACAAAGACATTGGATCTGTCGGAACTGTACCGAGCTGTTGATTCCAGGTGTGACCTCCCGGGTGCGAATTAAAGATGGTCAACGAATAACTACCTGTCTTTCATGTGGTAAAATCCGCAGACTTGGTGGAGGCCCAAAGTGGCATAGGAGGAATGGCAATGTCTGAAGTTCCTTCGAACATCAAGCGTCAGGCAATGGATAGAGATTTCCAGCCCAGNGTCAGAATTGGTAAAACNGGGGTTACCGCTAACATCGTTGACGAAATTCGGGGCCAATTAAAGAAGAGGAAATTGGTAAAAATCAAAATTAACAAGGGAATCTATGACCGTGAAGCTAGGTCAGAGGTATGGGAATATCTGGCTCAAGAAACATCTTCTGTGATTGTGCTTGCAAGGGGTAATGTTGGCGTTTTGTGGGCTAATTCTTGACCCAATGCTCATAGAGGCGACATAACTCCCAACCCAATATGCGTACTAACCGCATACTGAACAGACACCCCTCACAATGGATTTCTGTATTAGCTCTAGTCGGTGCAGGATTGATGGCTTTCATCACTTCCACCAATGCTGGTGGCGGCGCAGCAGTAGACATTGGAATCAAATTACAAGATGGTCTTGGAAATGANCCNGTTTGGGTTGGTTTGGGTATTCTTTTGTTTGTATATGCCTTGATNATTACAGAAGTAGTTCATCGTACACTTGCCGCTGCAGTTGGTGGTCTAGCCGCAATTGTTGCTTTGAATCATTACAAGACAGGTGGAGCACTAACTCTCGCTGAAACAACCACATTGATCGAGTGGGAGACCATTGGTTTACTACTTGGAATGATGGTCATGGTCGGAGTTATCTCTCACACAGGTATTTTTGAGTGGTTTGCTGTACAGGCTTACAAGAAGAGCAACGGTAATGTCTGGACGCTTGTTGTTATTCTGTGTTCAGTCACTGCTGTCTTGTCAGCATTTTTGGACAATGTNACCACTATGCTCCTTCTGACTCCGGTAACCATACAATTGGCTAGAGTTCTGGACCTAAACCCGATTCCATTGTTAATTGCAGAAGTTTTGTTTTCAAATATTGGTGGAGCAGCGACGATGATTGGTGATCCTCCAAACATCATTATTGGTTCGATGATGAGTGCATCGGCGATTGAAAGCGCTGGCTATGAAAATCTAGCGAGCGATGGTGTTTCATTCAACGATTTCATTATTGAGCTGGCGCCTGGTATTTTGCTGACTGTTGTTCCAACATTCATGATGCTAAAGTGGATGTATGCGGATGAGTTCTCTGGAGAAAGAATCCGAGATGTTGAAGAATTGGAAGCAAAGTATGGTNTTAAGGATGTAAAGATGCTGAAGGCATCGGGTACAGTATTGACGCTGGTAATTCTCGGTTTCTTCCTGAATCCTGTACTTCACATTCCCGTGTCTTGGGTTGCTCTTGTTGGTGCAGTAGTCATGCTGCTTGTAACCGACAGGCATGAACTGGAAGAACCACTTGAGAAGGTTGAATGGACTACGTTAATTTTCTTCGCAGGACTTTTCGTTCTAATCCACTCATTACAGCATTTGGGTGTAATTTCTTGGATAGGTGACCAAGTCGAATCTGCGATCATTTACTTCGATGAGGAATATCGGTTTGTAGCCGCCCTTGTAATCGTTCTGTGGGTCAGTGCAATCGCTTCAGCATTCATTGACAATATTCCTTACACAATCACAATGATTCCAGTTGTGTTACAGATTTCTGATTCTTTAGGACTTGACTTAGGGCCTCTAATTTGGGCACTTGCATTCGGTGCTTGTCTTGGTGGTAATGGTACATTAATTGGAGCATCAGCGAATGTTGTTACTGCAGGAATGAGTGAAGAAGCAGGATATCCAATCTCATTCAATGAGTTCTTCAAGGCAGGTTTCCCAGTCATGCTAATGACTGTGACCATTATCACTGGATATGTTGTAATGGTTTACTGGGTCGCCGAGGTTTGGAAGTGGATACTTCTAGCAATTGCTCTACTAGGAATCGTTTGGCAATACTATAACGGTAAGAGCAAAGGAAAGAATTGGGCTGAAGCTTTGGTTGATGACGAATCTATAATCGACATCACTGTGGCTGCTTTACCTCTTTCCAGTAAAGAAGAAGAGTGATTTCCACTCATTCTAGCGGTGTGTTCAAAGGTTACACGCGTTTGTCAATGAACAGGCGGTAGCATGCAGGAGTGCAGAGTTTGCGGTTTACTTTTCCTTGGAGGAGGAGCATGTCCGTCATGTGGTTCGCAAGTCGCTGTTGATGTCAATACAGATGATATCGTAATAGATGATGAATCAATACCTGGTCTTGATGACATTGCAGATGCTATTGGTGATACTGAAGACGAGAACACGTCTAATGCAGAGGTGCTTCCGTTTGGCATGGGCGCTAAAGCAGAAGTGATTCAGTCCTCTCTGCCATTTGGCGTCGGCTCATTCAGTGATTCAGTAACAGAAATTGCAATCCCTATCGGAGATCAAGATTACGAAGACGATTCCCTCGACGAAGAACCAGTTGTCATTGAACATGATGTNAAAGANGTTACTGAAGTGGGTGAAGAATCGCAAACCCCTGAACCTCATAGTTCTGAACCCNTAACNCCANAAATCACTCAAGAAGAATTTGTAAAAACAGAGGACTTAGCACACAAGGTTACAGTTAATGAAGAAACCTCGGAGACAATGATTGGTTCAGAATCAGAACCACCACTCACACAGGCAGTTGAGGAGGAACTTACTGCTGCTGAAGTAGTCGAAATCACACCTGCTCAGGAAGTTATTATTGATGATGTTCCGGATATGTGGAGAATCGATGCTGCTGCTGTTGACATGGAAGCGATATATGCACAAGATGAACAAATTGTGGAAGTTTCTTTTGAGGAGGACACTGAAGATAGTGATGTCCAAGTTAGCTTCGACGATTTCCATTACTCTCCCGAGGAGGACTCCATGGCTTCCGATGATGAAGCTCCTGGATTACACCCTGCTAGAGCTCTACCTGTTGATTCTGCAGGACAACCTGAAATCACCACCATGATCGATGCAGCGTTTGAGCATATGGGTAATTCCGCTTGGATGCAAGCAGCACAGATACTTTCCACTGCGTCAACCAACCGGCAAAATGACCCTTCAATATTGAACAACCTGGGTTTGGCATTGTTACAATCTGCTTTAGAAATGGACGCACAAAACGATCCGATGTCTTCTTCTCAATACGAGGCATCAATCATGGCGCTTAGACAAGGAGCAAAAATCGATTCTGACAACAACACCATACTCCTNAATCTCTCTCATGCCTTACTAGTTAGCGGGAGAGCGGAAAAGGCCCTAGGGGTGCTGAATGTTTTGCGTTCAAGGGAGCAAAATAATATCGAGNTTGAGAATGCATTCGGTGCATGTTTAATCCAACTTGGAAGAGATGACGAAGCCCAATCAATTTTGCAACCGTATGCGAGCGATTCAGTTGTTTCAGAGAATCTCGCCCTGATATGATTTATTTTCGCTAATCCTTTGAAACATCTTCAANAGTGTTTTTTTCGAAGAAAAATGNAAGGCTTAAATCAATGTACTGAGAGGCTATTTCAATACCGTTCTNCACCCTTGTCAAATCCGTCTTAGTACGATGCCTTGATATAGGGGAGGTAGGTCGGGAGGTTGCTTATGCACCCGGGCATGCCAATGTGTCTGGGGAAGTGACTAGAAGGGCCGCCCTGNGGGGAGACGGTCTTTCCATGATGTCTAAATTGGCATGACTGGATACCGAAGGGTTACTCGCACAGGTGTGGTACATACACATTCTGTTGCTACAACCCATCTGGGGGATCGCTCGGCTCGAGTACCGAAGAAGGTCGTGACAAGCTGCGATAAGCTGCGGGGAGNCGCATGAGTGNCTAGGATCCGCAGATAGCTGAATGGGACTTCCTATCCCTTAGGGGATAATCGCAATAGCGATAGGGAACCCCCCGAATTGAAGCATCTTAGTAGGGGGAGGAAAAGAAATCAATGAGACTCCGTGAGTAGTGGCGAACGAAAACGGAATAGGACAAACCGAATCTCGACTGGAAACTGAGAGACATGTGGTGCGACCATTTATCGCCTAAGTCACTGAAATAGAAGTCGTCTGGAATGACACAGCCATAGAGGGTGAAAGTCCCGTATATGTAGGTGATACGGCCACGTAATGAGTCAGGAGTAGCATGCGTTGGATATCGCGTGTGAAGACGGGAGGCAGGAACTTCCAATCCTAAGTATAGCTCGAGACCGATAGTTTACAAGTAACGTGAGTGAAAGCTGAAAAGAATCCTTAGCGGGATGTGAAAAGAACGTGAAACCAGATGGGTACAGGCTGAATAGGCGTGAAAGCGAAGATATGAGCAGCGTCTATTCGTGCGTTTCGAAAAATGCCCCAGGGAGTCTTGATCATTGGCGAGGTTAAGGAGTTGATCTCCGTAGCCGAAGGGAAACCGACAAGTCCGCAGCAGTTTACTGTGAGGGACGAAGTGTGCTCGCTTGGAGTCAATGGTGGAGGACCTGAAGCCCGACGATCTATGCCTGGCCAGATTGAAGCCCGACGAAAGTTGGGTGGAGGATCGAACCGTTGCTGATCTGCAAATCGCTCGGACGAGCTGGGTATAGGGGTGAAAGTCCAATCGAGTTGGGCAATAGCAGGTTCCGCGTGAAACTACTCGTAGGTAGACGTCCGTGAAGATTGATTACGCTGTAGAGCACTGATTGTGCGTTTAGGGGACTCGCGTCCTCGGCGTGCTGCCAAACTCCGAAGGTGTAATCGTTGTTGAAGCGGGCAGTGAGTCATGGTGGGTAAGCTACCATGACGCAAGGTGAACAAACCAGCCTGAAGTTAAGGTCCCTAAATTCCAATTAAGTGTCACAGACAAACCGTGTCCGTGGTCGAAAACAACCAGAAGGTGGGCTTAGAGGCAGCCATCCTTGAAAGAGTTCGTAACAGATCACTGGTCTAGCTTGCGGGCCGGGAAAAGGGACGGGGCTAAAATTGGATACCGATACTTCAGACCATCGAAAGATGATGTGGTAACGCGGCGTAGTGTTTGGGTGGAAGCAAGGCTTTGAGGTCTTGTGGACCGGATACTAATGAGAGTCTTGGGAAGAGTAGCAGCACAGTGTGGTGAGAATCCGCACCACCGGAGGGGCCAGGGTTCCTCGGCACTGTTTATCAGCCGAGGGTTAGCCGGTCCTAAGGCAATTCTTAATCGAAATTGTCGAAAGGGAATGATGTTAATATTCATCAGCCCCCCCTGTAATCAATGGTGACGGCTCAGGCAAAATCATGAGATCATATGTCAGGTCTCATGACAACAAACTTCTGGAGAACTGTTATAGTGAGAAGGAAGCTAAGTCCTGGGTCCCATGAAAAGCCACAGGGGGTGACCGTACCGAGAACTGACACAGGTGCCCCTGGGTGAGTAGCCTAAGGTGTATCGGATACAAATATCGCGAGGGAACTCGGCAAAATAGCTCCGTAACTTCGGGAGAAGGAGTGCCAGCTTAGAGATAAGCTGGTCGCAGTGACTAGGGAGCTCCGACTGTTTAATAAAAACATAGGGGACTGCTAG
>PBXT01000080.1 GCA_002727695.1 Methanobacteriota archaeon
GATTTATTGGGGCCGTGTAAAAGTTCACGAATTCGGCGCATTCTCGACTTCACAAATGAAAAAGGACATTGCTCAAGGCATATTTGATGGCTGGGATGACCCAAGATTGCCGACATTATCTGCCCTCTCGCGCAGAGGAATAAAGTCCGAATCTCTGAGGGCATTTTGGATAGAATTGGGATTGACTCAGAAAGACATCGCAGTTCCACTCTCAACTTTGTATTCTCACAATACTAAAGCGATTGACTCCAATGCTCCTAGACTAGCATTTGTCAGAAATGCATTCCCAATTTCACTGAAAGGCGATTATCCAAAGACTGGCTCAATTTCCTCCCATTCCGATACAGAAATGCCCCCTAGAAAATATTCGATTGACGAGGGAGTTTGGATTGAGCAGGAAGATTCTGGTAAGCCAATTCGCTTGAAAGACCTGTGCGATATTGATGCTGAAGGAAATGTCGAAAGCATAGACCGCAGCGATAAGAGAAGTGTTGTTCACTGGGTAGCAGGAGGAAAACCATCCGCATTAACCATCGCAGAAGGTCAGGATTTAATCACCGTGGAAGGAATCCTGGAAGATCACAAGTATCCAGTAGGAACAATTGTACAACTCGAGAGAATTGGTTATGCAATCATCGAGGAAAATGGTTTACTCATGGTCCATGACTGAGCATCACCGGTTCTCCATCATCAGTTGTAATGATGAACTTAGGGCGCCAAATCATGTTTTGCTCTACTGAAGGATCTACTAGTATGTCTAGTTCGCACGCACTACCACAATTACCACCCCTTGCGAGATGCTCGTCGAGTAATACTCCCAAGATTATATCGTCGCCCCAAACAATCAAAGCATCGACTGATTCTAACCGCATTTTTGCTTCATCGAGCGAATCTTCAGCACCAATTGTTGAGAAATCCATAGTACAAACTTGCGGGCTCGGTTCTTCAATTATGCGATAGATGGGTTGAAAATGGTTGACCTGTAGGACCAATCATGGCAATCGAACGTTTGCTCACCGGAAATCTCGGTTCGCAAGTAAAAGAATTGATGGCTACTGAAGATATTCTTCTGGAAGCAGTTCGTGACTTAGTCAAGGATGAAATCAAGACTTACATCCGTCAAAAAGTCGATGCAGATGAAGAACTGAAAGAAGAATTGAAAGAAGCAATTTCCTATTATTTCAACGCAAAAGCACGTTCAGTATATGCTGAATTGAAAGCTAGCCGTGCTGCTGCGAGACTTGGCCTACGCATTCTTCCCGATGAACTCCAAGGTGAAGTTGGAGAAGCGTTGGTAGGTTTATTCGAGAAGGAACTCGGTAACTTGCTAGAGAAGGCACTTTGAGCCCCTTAGGGGCTCATGTGGCCATAGTGTTGAATAGGGTAATGTTTGCAGAGCGTGCCGGTGGTTGAGACGTGCGTACAATGAAACCGCTATTTCTGTGCACAATATTGCTAGTATCTTTCCTTCCACTAGCGAATGTGTCTGCATCCAGTGAGGAAGTCTGTTGTGACTCAACAACTGTCGAACTTTACCTTCTAGGACCAGCCTCTTCTGGAGAACTTTCACCGTTTGAGGCAGAATTATCCGAGGAGTCAGAAGAAAAGAAAATCTCAGATGCAATCGCTCAACAAGAGGAAATTGGCACTTGGGAAATCGACCCATCGTGGCCCGGTTCCTACCCATCATCAACATGGGAATTTTCAATCGATTATGAAGTTGCGAACGCAGGTGGTGCACAGATCAATGCGTCTGTAGAGGTCGCAATAGGTGGAGACACATACACTGGAACCACCGATCAGTCCAACTCATTTCTGGCAGCGGGTAGTGGCCAATTAACAATCAATGTAAATGTGGATGCTGGATCAATTCCTTCATCAACTGCAGTTACTGTAACCCTATCTGCGCAAACCGTGGTGTTCAGTGTACCTGGTACAGACGCAGGTCTCACTTTTTCTTGGGGAGGTGTAGGTGATGAATCATCCGTTACTGCTGACCTGCCAATCGTTAGCTTACGTTTGGATGAACCGATTACTGACGGCATGGAAGTATACCTGTCAATGATTGTTGCATCGCCATTTGGTCAAATGACAGCTGCACATGCAAACACACTAGAATTACGAGTTAATGGAGGAATGGTTTCTGGAGACCCTATCGTAACAAGCAGCGGTGATTTTGTCCGATTAACTTGGACATGGATAGCCCCCACATCGGGCGAACAACAGATTTCTGTTGAAGCAAGTATACAGATTCAATCTGGAACACCTATACAATCTGGAATAGCTACTTTCACAATTGAACTGTATGACGATGGTAATGATGGAAGCGGCGGTGGGTTCTATCCCACTGAAGAGCCGTTGCGCTCAAATGGCGCTGGATCTCATCTCATAATGAACATGGAAATGAAATTGGATTCGACTGAAGGATTCCTAACTCTTGAGAGGAACATCGACCTCGTTATCGATGGGGAACTTGCTTATTGGATGAGGTGGGGAATGGACAATATTGGAAATGAAGACCCGGGTTTGTCACTACCATTACGTATCTTCAACTCCGGCATGATCAGTGAAGAAGACCGAAGAAATCGAGTCATCGATAATGTCGAAAAAAGTGAATTCGAAAATCAGATGGTTAACCTTGCCCCCACTTACATGAACGATGGCATGGCTATTGAACTTGAAGAGTTGATTGGAAGTAATACTCAAGATTTGGAAAGAATTTCATTCAATGTTGACCTTCAAGGTCAGAAAAAGGTAACACCACACCCGATAACACTCAGCATTTCTACACTTGAAATTGTTAACTCAAATGAGAAAAAGGTGCTGTTTAGAAATTTCGTCAGTGTTCAACCAACTCCAATTTGGGCAAGTTATGACATGAGTGTTACTGTAGACACAGGAATGATGGCTAGCCTGACCGGTGCTACAATCAAGGGGGAAGATTCAATCGACTTTTCCAAAAGACGAACTCCATTTGGTGAGTCAATAGAAATCAGCGCTGAAAATCTAAAACCTGCTGCAACATTTTACTTTGAAGGAATGCCTAGTGGGGATTATCTTAATGCTCCATTGAGCCTTTATGCAATAACGGTTTTACTAATTGTAGTTGGCATGTTCTTCTCTTTGAAATTAACCAGCAACAAAAGGCGAGGAGCTCTTTGGATCGAGATGGCACTGATTCCAGCAATTGTACTTGCACTATTCTTAGGCTATCCACCTTACACAGTCGGAGTCATAACTGGGATTTCAATATCAATTTGGATAATTACGGCTGTTGCTAGCCCCAAACGTAAAGGAATCTCTGCCAGTGTAAATCAACCAATTTATCCTGTAATTGAATGCCCAGCCTGCAGTACTCCAAACCCAATAACAACTGACCAGAGACCGTTCAGACTGCCTTGTGGTGGATGCGGCAGAGTACTGAAGATAGTGGATTAATCATAGATGTCCACTAGAGATTAAACGGTCTAGGATACTACTAGCGTGAATCTTGGCTTGGTCTAAATCCTCAGGCCAAAGCAAGTTCGCATTGTGCAACTGGCTTGCCAAATCGACATCGTTACCGGGAATCATGATTCTATGCCAAACTAACTCTTCAAGTCTCATTGTAGAGATTCCTTCCATCCTTAGTGCTGGCAGAACTAATTCGCTAATCGCTGAACTTCTTTGTTCAACATCCATTGTTGGCCAGCCTTTGGACAATCGCTTTAGCATCATTTTTGAAAGACCAGGGATCATGTCTGTTTCTGGAAGCGGAACTTCAGGAAGTGGGCAGATGTCAATCGAGCCTTCAGTATCAAGATGGTCACGCATCAGCGATAGAACTGGATCATAATCAGAATCTGCGCCGCCTCTCAACCAACTACCACTAATTGCCATGGAACGTTGTTTTCTCACTCTAGCCCCTTCAGGTGCAAGCAATGATGCAATTGCAGCGCATAAGGCCACACATTCCACGGCACCATTGTGCTCTTTAGAAGAGGTACCAAATTTTACTGACACCGACAAAGGAAATATGTGAACATAGTTTTCTTTGGTTTCTAGAGAGGATTGTGTTTCATGAAAAGGGTCAATGTGAATAATCAATCCATCGACCTGCGGTAAATCTGGGACATGGTCTCTGCTAACATGCCTTCTTGGAGCTAAAACTCTCCTCCGATAATGCTGTGAATTATCAAGCAGCGCCGATTCTAGTTGTGCCAAAGCAAGCACACCTTCGATATCTGCGGGGGCCATTAGTTGGACAACTTTAGCAGAAGAAATCATTGATGCTACATTACTCAATTCCTCTTCCAATGAAGAAAAAACCGAAGTTTGCAGCAGGCTATTCATCGACTCACCTAAATGATACATCAAGTAGGTGGTTATGAAGTTGAGTGTAACATCACTCAACCATCAAGCGTAGTTCGTCACGCTTGTACTTCCAATCTGCAGAGAGCCGGCCCTCGTTGATGTAGTACTTTGCTAGACGGCGAATCTTTGCTTCGGTTAGTTCCAAAGCACGCTTGTTGTGAATGTCCTTGTGGTTTCCAGAACCAATGTGCTCGATGATTCCAACAGCCTTGCGCATCAAGTTCATCATATCTTCAGGGTATGTACCACCGATATCATTTTCCGACAATACAGTGGAAATACGCTTTCCTAGAACTGCCCTGACATCAGGCACTGCGTGTTGGTCACGCAGGATTGTACCAATAGATGCAGATGAATGGCCTGCCTTGCCCAATTCAACAATCAATTCAGTAACAGCAGTTGAGTCTGTGTTTGACCACTCTGGTGCTGATTCATTGTGTGGCTTTGTGGAACCGGATTTACCTTTCCTCTTAGCGTACATTCGTGCCATGATTGAACCTCCGAGCATTCCGCCGACCTATCACCCATTCTTAACCACTACGCATGGGGAAAATGGTGTATTTCACAGCCTTTGATGCATTTTTGCCAGTCTGCCGGGTGTGCCAGACCATTCCCAGGCCGGTGCTGAAGCCCTAGCAGAACCGACGCACTGCTCGCCTTGCATCACCAGAATATCTTCACCAGCCTTAATGGTAGAATCATATGATTCTAGGTTTGCGAGATTAACATCTCCTTTCCATTTGATATTTTCTTTCAATGCTATCCGTTTGAGCGAGTTGCATTTGTCAAGGATTGCAACACCCAACTTTGCAATTGAAAATCCACCACGTTCGGGAGCCCACATAGCGATTTGTTCACCATCTTTGAGAATCTTCCATCTAGGGAACCTTCCACGAACTTGGACTCCCTCTAACCACTCAGAATTTAAATGATGGAATCGAGCTACTGAACAAAAATTGTCAAGGTTGATTTTCTCGCCACTTCGCTTTTTTGATTGCATATTTTCTGCAACTGCTTTTTCCAAGCGCTGCAAGGAGTCGTGATTAGTTGCATGAGCACCCTGTCGAGTATCAATGATAGGGATGTCACAGTTATATTCAAATCCTGAATGGTTGATAATTACACGATACTGGTTCTTTGCTACTAATGCGTCGATCATTTTGGTGACACGGTCAATCTCATCTAGCCTCCAGTCACCTGTTACCGGGATGTCATAGTGACCAGCTGGCCATACTTCCTCCAAATCCCTTGGTACTAAACCTAATGGAGATGTAACCATGACTTCATGCCCAGCATTATGTTTCATTGCATTTCTAAATGACTTATGACTTCTGGACGAGGAGTATGGCTTTCTTGCCGAGCAAGGAAGTAGGATTAGGACATCGTCTAGACCTTCCGGAGATTGATACTCGTTTGTAATGAAATCAACCCAATCCAAAATTATTGGATCATCATGAGACTCAACATTGTGAACTCGCAAGGCGGTTTCTTCGCTGACAATTTGTGATAATATTCCTTCAGATTTAGAAATGAGTTTGTCATGATTCCTCATGTGTTCTACCAATCTCGGACTGTTTAGGGATTGAGATTGAGCTAACTCCCTGAGGGAATTAGACATAATTGCGGAACGTACCTCTGCTAGGGCACTGCGCCAATGACTGTTAACTGACTCCCCTTCAGTTGCAATTCTAGGACCATTCCAAGTGAGTACAGCGCCATGTGCTCCAGCTTGCTTGGTTCTAGTTGTGTCAAACAAGTCAACACCAAACCAAGACAGGACTGCACAATTATCAGGCCCACCTATTCCTGGCGTCCATAGTAGCGCACCAGGAAAGCGCTTTTTCACCACTAAGATTGCTTCAACTAATCTACCTGGCCTATTGGCCAATTGTAAGGCATCAGTAAGGACCACAACGTGGGGGTTTAGGCTTTCATCCATCAATTCTTCATCATGGTTCAATGCCTGCCAAGAGAGAGGCAGCAACTGACCCTTCGATGCGATTTCTCCAGCATCAGCCTCATCCAAAGATGGTGGCAAAACATGACCGATTGATGCACTCATCATCGGGCCATTACTGTCACTTTCCCAAGGAGCAAATGCTGCTCTTGAATTAAGGTTCAGAGTCCGCGGTATTCCACCATCACTCGATGTACTAAATGGGGCCCAAGTAACATCAATCTCCTCTTCTGTAACAACCAGACCTGGTGTTTTTGAAACAGGATTTGAACGGTCTCCTAAAGCCCACATCCTCGCCATGCGATGGCGAGCAATTACAGTGCGTCCTAGGCCCGCCATGAAACGGGCTGGAAGTACGCTGGTCTTGAATCATTTGAAGGAGTATGAGTGTACCGCCCCAATCATGGGAAGACGAGTATTCTGGCTTGTCGCTCTACTATTGCTTCTCCCGTTCACCGCATCTGCCAATTCAGAAACTAGGATGACTGTTGAGGGAATGGCATGGTTTGATTGTGATGCTTCTTGGGCTACGATCCATGACTCACAAGGTAATGAAATCGCTAATGGTACTGAGTTTACTGCAAGCTTGGATTCTGGCAATCACACCTTTTTCGTAGAAAACGATTCAAGGTGCCAGAGTGTAATCCCTGTCACGAATGATTTACCAAATCTTAGACCTGCACCTTCTGACCCATTTGATACAATCAGTGTGCTAACATGTCAACAGCCGCAAATTGGGGAATATTGTCAAGGAACCTATGTCTCAGGGGATTTAATCAATGATGATTCAGACATTTTCGCCGTAGACGTTGATGAAAATCAAATTGTAATCCTAGAGTTACTAGCTGCATCATCTGCAATCGATATCGACTTACATTTCCAAAACTCAAATGATGAAACTATCATAGAAGAATCGATTTCATTAGCACTCAACACCTCGATTGATATGGCTTACCAGATCGTGTTACCTGTAGTGGAAAATGGCCGATTTATCGTAACAGTTCACAGCCCTAGTCCAAATGCGATTTGGGCATTAAATGTTGAAAAATATTCAACTGAAGAGATAATTCAAGTTACAGATATTGGAGATATTAGAGGAATTGGCACCTCCTCATTTGCTGTTTCAAGCGGAGGAGATGAGTCATTGGTTGTCACTGATTCGATTTCCAGTAAAGGGGAACAAGTCGATTTTAGATATCGATATGTATACACCTCTACCAGCATCTCGGAATGGAGTAATGGCAGCGTAGGTGACAGATTAAGTGGAATCGCTAATATCGATTATATCGAATTCAAATGGAATTGCGATTGCGAGTGGTCTGCAACCATGAAAAGACAAACGCACTACGATGCAAGTTGGGGTATGGATGCACCAGGTTTCAAACCACTATCCTCTACTAGTAATAATTCATCATACCCATTGATTGTAATGGACGGACATTCAGAGAACGGCGAACTGACTTTACACATGGGAGATTACCAAGATATTCTGCGAGTTGAGACCACCGGGTGGAACGAATCTGTGCATCTAGTGGATGTTATTGTTGAAGGAGACATATACGACCTCCAAGTTACAATTTGGAATATGGACCAAGATACATGGGACATAGTTGATTCAGCAACTGCGACCTATTCTATGGACAAGATAACCCTATCATTGGATGTTGGATTAGGCACTCATTTCATTCGTATTCAACATCTTAACGGCAGTGATTCAGTTGATGTAAATGCAGATTCCATAGAATGGAATATTCGAGTTTCAACTGCGGTTCTCGATGAAGGTGATGAGCCATGGTTCCCTGCATCGGATGCGGTGAAAGAAGCTGCTGATGTCTTTTACTGGCTGATGGGTTTGATTCTAATTCTCCCCTTCGTAATTTTCTACATTAACATCAAGAGAACTCGCGCATTTGCTGAAGAGTTTGCTCGCAAGAAAAACCGACTGCAGTGGCTAAGTACCAAGTTAGATGATGGAAGTTTTTCACCTACTGATTTGTCTAGAGCGTTAAGGTCTGTCTCAACCCTAGATTGGGAAGAAGCGCTGGAAGTTTGGGGCCAAGAAGATGTTCGTCACTTTACAACAGGTATTGATTTGGCAGTATGGACACTGGACAGTAGATTGTCAGGAGATGGTTCATGGCCACTTCTCATTGGTTTGCGACCTCAGGAGTGCGAGTGGAGTGTAGCCGCCCTGAAGTTCGAATCACCAGAAGGTGATTCTTGGACTGTTTCGAGAGTCGAGCCGAAATTACTGAAGAGGTCCCACGAAATATTCCTTGACACTATTCATGACAATACCCGCGTTTTCATCAGGGTTGACCTTCAAGGAAAAGCTAATTCGGTTGATATCTACCTTTCCGGAATGGTGGATGGTGAGCCAATGGCTGCGAAGCCAGCCAACACAATTTATCGAGAACTAGACGATAGTGAAGAATGATCAGCTTCTTCTCTCCTCTGCGTCATCGATTACTCGATCTATTAAGTCACCATTTCCACTCAATGATTCACGCAATTGTTCAAGAGACTTTTTCGTGGACTTGTCAAATTTCTTCGGCATGTGCAATTTACACAAAACCACCACGTCACCTCTGCCAATACCTCGGCTAGAAGGCACTCCTCTAGATGAAATTGTGATTGTATCTCCTGAGTTAGTGCCTGCTGGAACTTTAATCACCAAATCTTTCTCATCTATGTGCGGTAGAGTGACTGATGTCCCTAAAGCTAGGTCACTAAATCCAAGTGGGAGAGACATTATCAAATCCATTCCATTTCTTTCAAACCATGGATGTTCTTCAATAATCAATTCGATGAACAAATCACCTGGTATCCCCTTCCCGAATGGGGCCGGTTGGCCCTTTCCTCTCATGCGTAATCTGGTTCCGTCTTGAGCTCCAGGAGGAACATTGAATCTGAGTACTTGCGATTCTGATTTGATCCCTTCTCCCGCACATGTTTTGCATCTTGATGTGAAGATACGACCTGAACCCTTGCATCGAGAACAAGGTCGAACAGAATCTTGAACAAATGGTCCAATTTGTTGGCGGATTCTTACTTGACCTACACCATCACATTCAGGGCATTCAGTAGTAATTCCGTCTTTTGCCCCGGTTCCTTCACAGTCATTGCAAGTTGTAGGCAAGTCAATTTCAATTTCATCCTTGCCGCCTGTCAGAACATCCTTCAGAGAAATTTCGTGACGCACTAAGATGTCATTGCCTTGACTTTGAGTTGAACGTCTCCTTCCTCCACCAAAAATATTCGAGAAAAAATCTCCCCCTAATATGTCGTCAAGGTTGATGTTGAATCCTTGGAATCCACCGGGGCCAAATGGTGAACCACCTGGAGAATTATGTCCGAAGCGGTCGTAATTACGACGGTTTTCTGAGTCAGAAAGAACGGCATATGCCTCTTGAATTTCCTTGAATTTCTCATCTGCATCTGGTGCATCGTTTTTGTCTGGGTGATACTTTCTTGCAAGAGACCTGAAGGCTTTTTTCAGTTCCTTATCATCAGCGTCTTTGGAAACTCCTAGGACCTCATAATAATCTCTCTTATCAGACAAGAAAGCACCTCAGTTGTTTTACGGGGAGTGGTAGGGGTTATTCAGTACAGCGCTAAATATCGCTTCCACAATTCGAACAGAATCGTTCTCCTACAGGATTTGGTGCTGAGCATACGCGACATGTTGGCTGAGGAGCGAAACCGGAGTTAGAGCGAGAGGGCTGGGCTCTACGAGAAGATGTTCCGTATGCCATTTCCTCGATTGACAATCCACGGTTTACTGGAGCACTGACCTCATTTGTTTCCTCATCAATAATTACTGACTCGGCACCGGTATCTGTAACTGAAACCATTTCCATAGGAACATGACGTTTTTCTTCTGATTGAATTGGTTGAAGCGGTGCTATTGGACGTTGTGCAATGACCGGCGCCTCACTACTACGGGCGGTTAGTGTGGCGTTTTTCTTAGCATCTCTCTCGACTTTACGGTCCCTGCCTCTTAGTGATGCAATCCAATCGAGGAAACTGTCCATCGGAGATGGCTTCCTGACTGCACCTATGGTTGAATTGAGTCCTGTTCCATCGAATTGCTCATCACCAGAAACTCTGGCTTGAGCTCTGCGTACATGCTCAGCATCAACCAGCATTTCTACTTCAACCTCAGTCTCTACCTCTGAACTACCTAGTGTAGAAATGCCTCCTATTGCGCCTCCAACTTGTCCTTTCAAGTTGGCCTCCGCTTCAACAGAAAGTTGCGTATCCATTGCAATATCTTTCTCCCAAACCCCACTATCTTCTGCCTTGAAATGCCCACTCACAGATTTTACAGCTTGGCTTCTTCTCCACTCGTGGTCTCTAACCACACGAGTTCTTCGAAACAAAATGTATCCAACACCAAAAGCACCAACATGTAACCCAATATCAAGCATTGGCGAAATTGACATCATGTCTCCCAATGGTGTCACAATGAATCGCAAAGCATTGAGAACCAAAGCGGGTGTAAACAATAACACCTTTGAGGTTAACTGCCTTGCCATCGAACTGCTGATTTACTTTTCACCAATGAAGGTTTGCGCATTATGTACGGTCACTTGGAGGTCTGCCACTTCTAGTAAATCCGTCGAACAAACCAATAGTAAATGCTGTGTGCAAAATAATCAAACAGAGAGGGATACCAAAAATTGGTGTCAATCCGGATTTCTTTGGCCGATAGATTACACCTACCAGCAATAGAGTTGAGAGATACGCTGCGGGTGCATACCACCATTCCGGTAGCAAGAACACAAGGACTAATCCAAAAATTGGCAATAATTCCCTCGGGTCAAGCCTTGTCGGGTGAGACAAAACCACCTTTGTTCTCCAAAAACCATAGCGATGACACATTTTCCACCATTTTCCGATAGTTGACCTTTTGTGCATGTAAACACATGAAACATCTGAACGCCACAAGGTCCAACCATTTCTCAATAAACGCATTGAGAGATCACTATCTTGACTGGTGATGAACCTGTTATCCCATCCCCCCACTGACCTAAGTGCCTCAACATTATGCAAACAGAAAGCGGGAACTTTGGTTTCGTGACGACCGGTGAATTGTTTGAATTGACCTCCGCCAGAACCTATTGGTGAGGATAGTGCGCCCTCAATCCAATTTGAAACCATTCCAGGTGTGGAACCAGACTTGGTTAGACAACCTATTGCGCCGACTCTAATTCCTAAACTCGACTCTAAGTCAATGAGGTCATTCACCCTCTTCGCAACATGGTCCTTGTCTACCCATGAGTGGCCGATGATTTCCAAACAGTGCGTGATGTCATCTCCAATATGTTCCAAAGCAAGGTTTCTAGCATTCGAAACTCGCTTGCCCGGGTTGTCGATTACTTTGATTGAATCGCCAAATCCTGCCAATATTTGCTTGGTGTTATCATCAGATCCACCCTCCATAACAAGGATTTCTACAGGCATTGTCTGAGCAAGTAAACTCTCTATGCACCGAGCAATGAATTTCTCTTCATTTAACACGGGTATAACTGCACATACCCGTACTTCCATATCTAGCCCTGTAATGCTTCTAAATGTCAAGGTTGGCCTGTCAACTTCATTGACTATGCCGTTATGGGCACATCATGCCGAGACTGAGGTTGACAGCAATCGATGAAGGATATTCGGTTATTGTTTCCACAAAATTAACCGGCGCAGATAGTCCAGGAATTGTTTTGGATGCATTGTTGAAATTATTTCCTGACTTTACTTGTGGACTACCAGATGAGCCGAGTTTTCCCTCTGACCAAGAAGATGTTCTTGCTGCAGAAGGAGTAAGTCTGTCGACATTCTTGGACGCAATTCACAAACAATCCATATTGGACACATCACTCGATTTCATGTCAGCAAATTTGGATGCTAGTGGAACTATATTTCACATTTCAAGGCAAGCAGCAATGGCCGGCAAAGTTGCCTTTCCACTCCCGGATGATAATCCTCTAGGCGGAGTGGTAACAATCGAAATCGGTGGAGAAAATCTCGGCGATTGGTTAGAAGCCGCTACATGGCATAGTGGAAGGGAGAACATACCTCGAAGAATTGGTGATGAATTTACTATGGATGCTGACGGTGAAGCTGTAACCTGGCACTGATTGCGGCAGCGATATCACGGTCCGGGCCTAGCCAATCAACCTCATCCGGTCCATCGCACCACTGCACTCTATCGTGGACATGCAGTTTCATTGTGCCTCCATTTACGAAGCATTCCATTACATGTAATCTAACGACAACATCACCGTGGTCGAAAATCCATTCCCCTATTGGTTCACCTGTAGAAATATCCAACTCCAACTCTTCACGTATTTCGCGAACTAAGCATTCTGAAGCTCCTTCGCCTTCCTCAAATTTACCACCGGGAAATTCCCACCAACCTGCGTGTTTTTCGCTTGGAGCACGCCTTGCAGCCAGGAATTTACCATCATGAATAATCGCTCCTGCGCCCACATCTATACATGGAGGCCTCAACATCCTGTCAATGCATTGCAAAACCAAACCTTTCGCATCACTTTGCTGTAGAGGTAAATGCAGGAAGAAACATGGAGTATTGTTATCGATTTTCATCAATGTACGGTAAAGCGTCTCATTGCAGAGATATTCTCCTGCATCATCACTTACGACTGGTGAATCAATCATGGTATCAATATCCCAATCTTCGGGTTTAATTGTCGAAAACAAATCGCCTTCACCGCTAATGTGTGCCTCTCTAATTTGGCGACCAGAATTATCTGGAATCCTGAAATCAAGAATATCTTTGGCCCTGGTTTCAATACGTGGGAAGGGGGCATTTTCTGCGAGCCCCAAATGGATGATTGCTGCAAAACTCGATTCATCTAGCAGTTGCGAAGTGAGCATTGAACCCTCATAATCAACTGACAAAACGTGCGATTGGATTTTATGCCCACGTATTTCATGACCATCCAATTCTCTGGCAATTTCGCCTGAAATGTTNACTGAATGATTCCCGAACGGCTCAAACCCGGTAACTAGAACTGGCTTGGCCATATTCTGCTTGAGTAACACCACTTCAATGAGCATTTGCGTCGCCACATTGACAAATGAAACCGATTTGGTCATCATATGCAGGATGACGATTCAGAGATTGAAGTCGTCGTCCCTGTTGAAGAAACTGATATTGATTCTCTTAAATTAGGTAAGACAATTTGGAATGAAATAACTGCAGGAGTGGGCATCTGGGGAGCATTTCGTCCAGTATTTGCAGTTGTCTTATCATTGGTTCCATTCTTGTACTTAGGCCAACATTTCAATCGCCGNCATCAGAGAGGTTTCGATTGGTTCCTTTTACAGATACCACTAGCTTTCACATTGGTTCTATGGGTTCTANTGTACGTGTGGTCGGTATTTGATGCATGGAGAGATGCTAGCGTAATTGTTGCTAAGTCTCACGACCAAAGTTGATCACTGCACTTTAGTTCGCCACTGGCCATTCCGGCTAAGTCCGATTTATCATAATCATCAAATTCGTCAGGAATACTACCTGAGAATATGTTCCCAATGCTACTGCTTTCAATTGCCCAGTACATTACAGAGTCTTCATTATTCGAGTGTCCTGGGTGGTCTGGGTCTTCATGGTCAATTGGTGATTGATACACTAAATTTACCAGCCCAAGTAGGTGGCCCGCTTCGTGAACGGTGACCGCTCTCTCTATCTCATCAGCAGATGGNCTTCCAAGGAAGTTCACNGAGTCTGAGATTGTATCTTTGAATACTGCTACTGTCGATGCATCAACGGCTACACCTAGAACTGAATCATCATTGTGAGTTCCTTTTGGGAATAAGAAGTACCAGTGTAGCGTATCTGAACCCATTGCATCTCCACCATGCTTCCATCTTGCATCTCTTACATCATCAGAACTCCAAGTGGTTTTCTCGGAGAAATCGATTTCATTCGCTACAATTTGAATCCCGCTAGGTTTGTCGCAGACTTGCTGTAATCTGGTCTTTACCAAATCCATCGCAACAGGGTCATACCCTTTTTCGTACAGAAAATGGATTTTCATTTTCTCAAACTTATCATCCTGTAAGCAAGCAAGCGCAAGTCCGCCAGGAATACCACGCTTTTCATCGAAGAAATCCTCAGTGCCAAAACAACCTGCCATACCAGATGACAAAACGACCATAANGACAAAAAATACACGCATAATGTTCACCTAAAAATCGTCTGGAATTTCTGTTGGGCTAAACAACTGACCTGGACCTGCTGCCTGAGATAGCTGGCCTCGAACAAGATGTTCCCACGAGCGCATTACCCCTAGGGCATCACTTACCAACATTTGTTCTTCTTCCAGTGTGACTCTGATCAGTGTGTCCAAAATATCCATTCTATCTCTGTCAACTAATGATAGAGCTTTTTCCAACTCAAATGAAGATTCACTTTCAACGGGTTCAACATCTAGAGGCCAAGGATGTAAAAGATTCTCGGGAATGTCATCGGTATGCTCCTTTAGTTGGATTAACAAACGATTAGTCCATCTCGAAACAACCATGCTAGTCTCCAAGATTGGCATGTTCAATTGATTGATTAGATTGACTAACCTCTCTTGTAACGTTACCATAGAATCGGCGCCACTCATGCGGTTGCCTCCATCATTTTTGGTTCTCTAAGTACTGTTGACCGTAGTGAGACCATTGCTCCATTGTCCATCCTACTGGTAATCCAGTAGGAGGAAGTGGAGGTCCTGCTGGTGCTTGACTTACTGGCTGAGGCACCGCCTGTTGTACCTGCTGTGCTGGTTGCACATTGGATACGATTTCTGGTACTGCTTTAGATTGCATATTCTCTACAACTTCTGCTGTTTGGTCAGACTCGTCAAGTTCATCGCCACGCTTTATCCTACGCATCTGAACCATTGTCCAAACCGCATATGACATTGAACCCAAGGCAATCAAGTACATGATTACAGACAATTGTGAATCAGCGACTTGGTTTGCTAATGCAGTTCCATCTCTGTCAACTTCTTCTTTAACAAGTAAAGGTGATATCGAGATTCTTTCTTTTTCCACACCAGAGTCGAGCAGAAGGATTCTGTGCTC
Source organism: Methanobacteriota archaeon (assembly GCA_002727695.1). Next base: position 15,404 of record PBXT01000080.1, read on the forward strand.
AAGAGTGTCACCTGCGATTCCATCTGCAGTCGCATCTAACCTAACTTGGGCCATCTTGCCACTTGAAATTTCAATGGTGGATGAAGACAAAGTTTGCCAATCATCTCCAGAAACTAGTCTCTGCAAGACGAAGGTTACGCTACCGGAAGTGCCACTGTTTCTTGTTTGAAGTGATAGTGAAACCGATTCACCCGGGTTAGGTGTGGGGTTAGACCATTCCCAAGTGGTTTCAGCGTCTCTCAGACTTACATCCGGACCTGTAAGCGCTAGCGGCCAAGATGCCAAAGGCTGTGAAATCGTATTGCCTTGACTGTCATATGGGTTACCTGATTCGTCAGAACCAGTAACCCACACATCGATTGTGTATGATGGAAGAAGCATTGTTGCTCCACCATCTGTCAAATCTAGATAACCAGTCCAGAAGAATTGGTCTTCGAATGGAGTTGTATCTGGTAGCGGTGAGGAACCTCTGCTGATTTCTGCTTCTCCTGCTCTGACCAAATAATGTAAGACAGCGGGATCCTCAATGGAGAATCCTTGGTCATCCCTAGTCTCGAGCATGACTTGCAAATTATCTGCGAGTGAAATCGGAATCTCTTCGCCTGGCTCAATGCCAGCTAGATGTACCGCATGGATTGTTGGACGCTCACTATCCACTGCCAATCGCAAACGTGGTTTGAATTCAGATTCGTCTTCTGCAAGTCCTGGCAAATCAACTAACTTCGCTCGAAGATCCAAGTGCCCACTTCGAACATCAGGAACAAGCAAATCGATACTGAAATAGCCTCCTTCTCGGCTGGTAGTCGTCCACTCGTTATCGTAATCGCCGAGGGAAATCGTGAATGAACCCGCTGGAGCAGGAGTTTCGTCTTCTGCGAATAGAACTCTACCGCTGAATCTCAAGGCCTGACCTGCGCCAATCAATGTTTCATCAAACTCCGGATTGTAGTGATTGGTACCATCACGCAACTCGATAGCCAAAATGTGACCTGGCTGAGTATCAAATCTCAAATCATTATCAAGACTCCACAAATCGTTACCCAATCCAGCTTTGTGGATATTACATGGAATATCTGTTTCTAAACCACACGATTTATCCTCAATCCATACCTTTGGAATAAAGTGTGATTCGCCGTTGGTATCCCAGACCTCTGGGAAGTTCCAAGTCAACTGGAATTTGATTGCAACAATCATCCTTGATTTATTCTCAGGGTCCAAAATAATGGAAGAATACAGGTTTGACACAGCCAACCCCGGTCCNCCNCTTTCTAGATGCATTTNCGGCATTCCATCTTCGTCTTGTGAAATGTGAGCATAGATTGAGGTTTCATCATCATCGAAGTCACCTGCAAGTGCGAGATGAACGAATTCAATGTCCCACCATCCGTTGATATCTGATACCATGAAATTGGCAGTGTANGAAATCCCTGGATGCAAAGGTGCTAAGTCATCATGCCCGGTTATTGTTGAGTTATCAATATCCATTTCTGGCTCAAACTCTTCTCTGATTACATACCATGAGAGTGAATCATCCCATTCTGGCTGAATATCTCCGGGTCTATCCCCACAGTATTGATTTGATTGGATATCACATACTGGAGATCCACCCATTGCGATTACATTTCCTTGACCATCTTGACCTGTCACGTAGAATGCAACCTTGTCACCATGAACTAGCATTGAATCATCAATTAATCCGTTGAATACATTCAATCCTCCAGGTANGATTTCAGGGGTTGTCAATGTCTTGGATCGATACTCAATTGGCTCTGGCAATCCATTGAAGTTAGAATCGTCACATCGCTCGTGCTCTCCTGCTTCGCATCCAACCCAATAGTGCAAATCAACTGTTTGAGGCGGGTCAACCGAATCTTGAATCACAACTTCAATCGCTTGACCCCCTGGTGATGGAGGGCCCTTGTGCATTTCAGCAGACATCTCAGGGCTAGCGAACAGTACAAGCGGAGCGTTTCCATCAAAAATCAGTTTGATGGTATTGTAGCCTGGATTCACATATGTTGAACCATTTGCTAAATTGATNGCTTCGACATACAATACCATTCCACCTGGAGTGGATTCAATTGGAGATGTGAAGGTCATGTTATACTGTCCAAAAGCAGGATTTCCTTCCGTGTGCAATACTGTTGGTTCTCCTATCGGGTCACCATCATAGGTTACATTTTGACCTAAGACACGCAAATCAAACTCACCTGCCATAGGAGAGAATGCAGAACCTTCGAAATTGATTCCACCACTAATTGAGAGATTGAATCCTCCTCTGACCCAATCCCCAGGGTACAATTCACGTCCTGTTTCTTCCCATACTCGCATACCATCGAGTTGAATGTCATTCTCTACATTCAGGGATAGAGTATCAGTAGTCCAAGCATTGACTTGAGGACCAAGGTCATCATTCATGGAAACCACTGCCTCCATCTTTCTCTCGTCATCCCAGGTCCAGTTCACCTTCATTGGCATATTTACTGTGAGGATTCCTTCGNTATCAATAGACGATGTACAATTTCCAACATCAAACATGACGATACCACTCGCATCATCAACGACACTGCATGAATCCCCTCTTAGCCACTTGAAAGCAGGGTTAGGGCCATGTGAATTATTTAGTCCGATTGTTGCTTCAGTAACACGATCAACCAAATCGCCATGAGCCATTCTAACCACAAGGTTGCGATAAACTCCATCTGGTGCAATCAGTCCACCTTCTAAGCTAGCATCTAAGACTCGGGTATTCAAACGGTATTCAATATCCAAATCTGTGAGCTTGACTCTCCCGGGGGTATTTGCTTTGACTGCTATTGGAATTTCTACCATGCCTACCCCGTTAGCAGGAATGTGATCGTTGAATGCATCAACCAGACTAGGAGATTCTGAAACCACAGTTCCAACTGGTGAATCGTCTGAGGCAACTACAGAACTTTCGTTCAAGAACAGTATCGATTTCCAATCCCATTCACCGTCATCACCTACATCCAACTTAGGTGCATCAGGATAACCTTCTTCATACCACAAAATGAATGAATCTACTACTGCAGTGACAGAATCATCGGTGCTAGACATCATTATCGAGTAAAGCAGTTCGTTACCTGCACCTTGAGTTGAGAAGGAAACTTCAACGTTATTTTCTGCGCTTTCCCACGTCGAACCATTATCATTGGAAACCATGACTTCGATTGAAGTTGAACTTGGCTCATCGCCACTCCATACAGCCCTTACCTTACCAACGTTGGTTCCNGTCGAAACTTTTTGACTTGTCCAATCTCCACTTGATTGATACGATGTTGCATACTCAAGCGACACCCACCAAGATACTGCTGAAGAACCAATGAGTTGCATTTTCCAAACTAGTTGATTTCCGGGATGAGCGAAGTGAATTGTCTGATTTTTCTCTACGGCTTCCCAATGTGTTCCATTATCTGCACTAACCCAATAGTCAACACGGTCTCCTTGGCTAGGAGCTGACCAATGATTTTGCACATTTACAGCAAGTACATCGTCTTCAGTAACGATTGTTTCACCAATCCAAGTCGTTGTTCCAGGTGCAGGAGTTGTAGGATATGATATNCCCATTCCAAACTCTCTGTAATACAGAGTCTTAGCATTCCATGTTGAGTATCCTGTGTCTACGGTAATCAATCTCTCACCGTCATAGAACAATCCCAATCCCTTAGCAGTGATATCACGGGTTCCGGTTTGTGGAACGAGTGAAGAGGATGAACCGGAAATTGCCCATACGCTTAGTTGGTCAGTGTCCTGATAGTAGTATCCCTTCATGCAGCGCATGTAGAAGAATCCAGAATGTACTACTAAGCCATGCACGTTGCTGTTTGTTTTACCGCATTCGGTAGCAGATGATGCACCTGATGAGAATGAATACTGACTTTCACCGCGAGTAAACTGTCCGTTATCTCCGAAATCATAAGACACGATTCTTCTTTGTTGAGAGTGCACTACCCAAATTTGGTCGCTTTCCCTGTCGTAAGAAATTCCACTATACTCACCGAATTGTGCAGAAATATCGTATGAATCAACACACTTCCAAACCCAATCATCTGAAACATCGATTGCTAATACTCTGAGGTATTGAGTAGGGTTTGATGAGGAGTATGGGTACTTGTAGGTTGAGAAAATACCGTACAACATTTCATCATCCGTGATTGTCCAGTCTTTGAATCCATAAGCCTTGTAGTATGTGGAAGAGGGATCTTGGGGCAGTGTACATGATGATTCCCGCTGCAAATCGACAACTATGTCTCGAGTCACATTGTTTGGATGCATCCTTGTTACGACTTTATCGAATGAAGTTCCAGTGAATGTTGACATGAATAGCCAATCATGGTTTCGAAGTATTGCGCCTTGACCTTGAGCCATGAAGTTAGCACTGGTCACCTTAACTTGATTACTAAATCTCAATTCTGATGAATTCGACGTATGTGGTTGGCGTATTGCAAAACTTCCGTTATCCAACCAAGCATCAGAATCTGCAAGTTCTTCTTCCTGTACACCATGCGAAGCAAACTCAGTTCCACCGGTTGCGAATCCCAAGCTTAGTTCTTCGCTGCGAGCGTCCATTTGACTAGGAATTCCATCCATCCATTCGTCGTATGTATCGGTGGTAACTTGCGACCATCCTGTCGAAGAGGCCCCCGAAAGTGTGACTTGAACGTCAAGTACTTCAGCACCNTTTGGCATGGCGACTAAAGTGGTCTTATCTGCACCACCCTGGTATAGAGCAATATTCTCAACGCTACCATCAGAGAATGTGTAGATGTGCCGGGATGCAGCGTTAGCTTTGGCCTCTCCAATGAAGGTTTCAGAGAGCGGACTCATTGGTGTGAGAACCAAAATGAATACCATCAACGACAATGCGGCGCGAGTCGAGAATTTTTGTGACATGCACAATTCACCCACATGGGGGTGTAATCCATAGGCCTTGAACTAACCGGCGAACGGTCACAACCAGAAATCCCCCCTTTAGGGGGGAATTCTGACCTTCATTATGACGTGTTTCGACTGTCATATCGAATCGGTGATGAATCCCCACGAATTCCGTCTTCTTCATCATCCTTAACTTCGAACCAATCAACTAACCAGTCGCCATCTGTGTCCCAATTTAGGGGATCGCTTCCTTCTGCGATATGGTCGTCATCTAAGTCGAGCAGATACCAACCATATTCGTGCTCGCCTAGATCAATCGCAGGAGCACGGTTAGTGTTACCAATGTAATACAATTCCCAATCATCGGTAACATCACCCGAACATAGCAGAACATCATCTCCAGCATCGAGAACTAAGAAATCTGTATCTCTGTCATCGATAATCAATGCATAGCTCTCGTCGTCGATATTCTTCTTATTCATTCCAAGATAATTTGTCGCATCCTCTGTAACCTCTCCTAAGCCGAGAGTGAAGGCTCTGAACTCCCACCATTCAGTGATCGGTAAGCCTTGCCATGTTTCGCCAGACAATCTGACAGAATCAGGTGAATCTAAGTTAGGATTTGCAATAGCATAGAATTCCATGAAATTGGTGTACGGAGTGTACTCACATGTAGCGCCGCTACAGTCCCAATTTCCATCCTGGTCCGGGTCTTCATTTGCATCAAGAGGGTCTGTCGGATTGAACGTGGCCCAAGTCCATCCCAATGCTGGTCTTGAAAGAGTCCCTGCATTCTGTGAAAGTGGCCTACAAGAAGCCGTTCCAGTGGTACATGATCCTCCTGTTGCAGCATCAATCCACTGGACTTCTATGTTCAAACGAGATGAGTAGTTGTCGTTGGATTCGTTCCAACCTTTTTCGTACTCATACCAATCTGGCAACATATCACCATCTGTGTCATTATCCATCGGGTTAGTACCATACTTGAACACTTCACGACCATCAGATAGATTCCAATCTCTGTCGTGAGACATTACCATTCCGGCATTAACAATCGTGTTGAATGTCACAGCGTCTCCGTCGGAATCGTTTGTATCTGGTCGTGTGCCGTTTAGGTACTCCATGTAATTCGTGAATGGTAAATCTCCTATTCCATTTTGAATCACATCTCCTGAGGGTGTAAATTGACGGTTATCCCATGTTCCTTGAGCTGCAGGAGTATCGAAAGAAGTCCTTCCATACCATCCATCGCTATCAGGATCGTAATTCACATCGAATGGATTGACTGGGTTGGTTGCCCAATGGTTCTGCGTTGTTGGGTCTGGTAAACCATACACTGCATAACAGAACTCCCAACCGTCGTCAATCCCATCTAAATCAGAATCGGCATTTGTTGGGTCTGAGATTCCAAACAACGTTCGATTGAAGGTGTTTGGGTCTTCTGAATTGATCATGTTCATTCTTGCAGTTGAGATTGAATCCTTTCCACTGAAGGTATTGAAAATCGCTCTTCTAGCTTCCGCATCAGTGTAGCCTTCCTCGATATAAGCAGCGATTGTATCGTCGCCAAATCCGATTAATCCAGAGCCTGTAGAGAGCCTTTCTGAATATTTACCATAGACACGTGCTTCATATTCTCGCTTGTTTGTGTATTGCTCATCCAATGAGATATTGCCATCTCTATCACAATCAACAGAATCCATGTCGCTATCCAGCCACTGGTCGGAATCAATTAGTGGATTCATTGACCAACGATTGTTCTCAAGGTCCCAACTTGTGAACCAGTACTCGAAACCGTCAATCATCCCATCATCATCCGTATCAGAGATTGTAGGGTCAGTGATTCCCATCAATGTGGAAATGAAATTTGTTGGTATACCAGTGGATTGCCACTCTTGGAATTGGTCGAGGTGCCTCTTCCCTCTCTGGCCTTTGTCGAGAATAATTGTGTACACTCTCTGAGCCTTTTGTGTCGGGTCATTTAGGTCTCCATCGATATGCATTAGCGGAGCATCAAGAGGATGGTTCTCTCCATTCATCGGATTAGTCGTAACCAATGAAAATTCTTGGGCATCCGTCAAAGCATCATTATCGGCATCGAATGATCCATCTCCTGGAACTAATGGGTTAAGAGTCCAGGTCTGAGCAGTATCGTTCCATGCTGTGAACATTAATTCTAGACCATCGAGGAAACCATCCCCGTCCGTATCTGGATTTGTAGGGTCGGTCGTCCACCCTGAAACATTGATCAAATCCTGTTCAATGAATGAACCGAAAGACTCTGAATTAGTGATTCCAGACCATTGCTGCAAAGTAAATCCTGCACCCACTGTTGTTACATACCACTGAGGACTAGAACGGTTTGCATTCGTTTCTGAAAGTGCTGGGTCAATGCTGTTGTATTCCTCCCAGTTGCTCATTCCATCATCATCTGAATCGTCCCATCTATCATTGGAGTTTAATGGGTCAAGTGACCATTTTGCGTCAAGTAATTCCCATCTAGCATACCAGATTTCCCAACCGTCTGGCATACCATCCGAATCGGTGTCGGCATCGGTTGGGTCTCCTGTTTGCGTTCCGTCTCCGAAGTTAGATTCAGGATTACCCCAATCTGAAATGTTTCTGAATAAGTCTGTTGAGAAATTGTTTGGAATCATTTCTCCATCCAAACTCATATTCCCGCTGAACAAATCATCACGAATATTGTATTCTAGCCAGTTCACGAATGCTTCGTTTTCTTCTATCACGCCATTATGGTTGATATCGTAACCATCACCATCAGGATTTTCGAAGGCATCGCTACCATTTAGAGGGTTGATTCCAACTCTTGACACATCCCAAGTACATGCTCCTCGAGCTTCCCAGCCATCAGGAAGACCATCTCCATCGGAGTCAACATTGTTGGGATCCGGCTCAGCCCATTGAGAGGCAGCAGTCTCGGTTTCCAAATGGCTCTCCAACAGATCTCCGACTAGACCTGCATCCTTGACAAGTGACCACTGATACTCACACAGATTTGTCAGTCCGTCTCCGTCAGCATCCCAATTTGCGTCATTAGGGTCATTAGGGTCCATTGTCCAATTGTTAGAACCAGTGAATGTGGAACCAATCCATCTCCTATGTTCAATTTCCCAGCCATCAGGCATTCCATCTCCATCCGAATCTGGGTTGGTAGCGTCTGTTCCGCTATCAATACCGAGTGATGAGAGATATGTTGCATTTGCAGCTAATCCTGCGGCATCGCCACAAACATGCTCGTAATCATACTGATTTGTGTAATGGCACCACAAAGGAGTGAACTCGTGGAATAAACCGAAGTATTCTGCACCATCTCCGATGCCATCGCCATCGGTATCAACGACTCTTGGATCAGTTGCATTGTAACCATTTGCAGTTGTGGCTGTATATCTGAATTCATCCAAATTTCTCCAGAGTCTTTCGTTGATTGGGTCTGAGTCAAGGTTGACACCATCTCCGTCAGCATCGAGCAAGGCATCCCATGGGTCGGTTGGGTCAAGACCGTAACGTACTTCCCAACCGTCTAACATTCCATCAGCATCTGAATCATTGGCCATTGGATCCATCAATTCTAGATTGGAATACTTTCCAGGACCTATTCCCAAAAACACCATTTCAACACCTGCAACTTGATGTACTGTGATTGCAGAAATTAGCCCCGGAACCCATTCTTGGTTTGTCATTCCGTAGACAGCAGCATAACCACCGCTAAGAGACCAAAGTCCCCAGCCCGAACCAATTAGGATTTCATCGCCTGTAGAATGTATTGAATGAATCTCATTTGCAGAGTCAACGGTTACTCCATCGACTCCTTGGTGCTCATAATCACCACTGTGAGTGAGGAATCCTGATAGCAGATCAAGGCGATGCAGGCCAGAAGGAGTTCCTACCCAAACAACTTGCATTTGGCCACCTTCTGGGCCGTCCGCTTCNAGAGCGTTGACGGTTGCAGGATTNGCTCCACCTTCTGCACCGATCGCTCGAAGTTCATCGATATCTGTGGCAATTGTAGTCGGTTCAGGTGAATAATAAAATTTCCAATTTGGAACTGCTGCATCCCTTGCAGTAGAGGTTTCAACTGAAAACATTCCAACATCTGTCCCTACAAACAGGGTCAGCGGGCCCGAAGACACATCAGCATGAATAATCGATGTAGCTGTTGCATTGCCTATACTCATCGCATCAGAGATACCGTTGCCCACTGACAATTGTGTTATTGACAAATCATTGATTTGGAATACAGAACCAAAGCCTCCAAAGCCTAGTGCTATGACATAATCATCCCCACCATCAGCGACCAATTGTGCTCCTGCAGTGTATCTTCCGGGATAGAAATTCCACTGAGAAATATCTCCAAGCGAACCATCCGTTATATCTGCAATCCAAACACCACCTTCAGTAACCATCACAATGTGCGATTCGAGTACAACCATGTCGTGCAAATCATGACCTTGGGGCAATTCATAATCTGTGGAAACTGCATTTTCAAAATCGATAACTGTGAGTCCAAGTTTAGAGCCGACCCAGAGATGTGTGCCATCGTCATGCATTTCTCTAACATCATGATTCAAGATTGAAATTTCTTCAGAAGTAGCCTCAGGAGACAATACATATTCCATGTATGTATCTTTACTAGCACCTAGTTCTACAGAACGCATTCCAGATTTCACCATATTTCCATCATCGAGATGGACGAAGTACTCCTCTAGTGTGGAGAGTTGTTCGCCTACTGCTAATGCCTCTTCAGAACGGGCCGCATCGACACTAATGATGCCGTCTCGATTAGCGTCCCAGCCATCACTATCCAAATCGATAAGTGCGTTGGAGCGGTTCAGTGGGTCTAGACCGAAATGAATCTCCCAGCCGTCTGTTATTCCATCACCACTTGATGGGAAAAGACGTCGATGCTTCACTCCGTCATAGTTGAAACGATCACTATCTTCCTCGACAGGATTTGTTCCTAACCAAATGTATTCGTCGATGATGTTTTCAGTACCGTTACGAGCACATGCTTCGAGAATATTTTGGAAAACTGTGAAATTGGAATTTTCGGTAATGAAAGGCCATTCGTTCAAAATAGAGGATTCAGGATTTGGAGCATAGCATCTTAGTCCATCCAACTCATTGGTCCAATTAGTAGGAGAACCATACTGGTATTCTTCAGGAGAGGTCAGCAATTCGTTGACTGTTAGGAAACCATCTCGATTCACGTCAAATCCATCGTCATCAGGGTCTAGGTCTGCGTCACTGGCGTTCAATGGGTCGAAATATTCGCACACGAAACGCTTCTCTTCGATGTCGAAACCTCCTAACTTTTCGCACATGTGTGCTTCAAAACCATCAGGCAGTCCGTCGCCATCTGTATCAGAAACTCTAGGGTCAAGGTACCATCTTTCACCTGATTCATTAATCACACCGGTTAGACCTCTTGTGAAACCAGGGTCGGTACATTCAGCTGGATAAGGCCAACAATATTCTTCAGTAGCATTCAATCCATCGATATCTATGTCGACGTAAGCATCTGAGGCATTGTCTCTGTCGAGTCCTTTCATCACCACTGCACGATTGTCAGGAGATGAGAAGTTGATCCACTCGCTGAACAAATTTTCATGCACATCGGGGATTTTGTCCCCGTCAGAATCTGTAGCAGGAGGACGTGCACCCTCAGTCAAATTGGGATTAGTAGTTCCCACATTTGAGATCGCAGGCAATTGTGAAACAAAGAACAATCCTAGAACTACGAGAACAGTCATCAAAAGCGTCGATTGTGAGCGTCGCATCGGAATCACCAGTGGGCGCGGTAGCACCCAAGCGCACTGAACTACTGAATCAGCCTTAATAGAGTGATGGAGCATTGTTCAGACTCGGATTACCTACGGTAATCCAAAAATCACTATCGAAAGTGCATTTTTTTATTGATTTCAGGGGGTGGGTTCAAGGGCTAAACGCGATGCCCCCCAAGAGTTGGACATGTCGCTAGCATTCACTCATCTGGGTACAGGCAGCCGCGGAAACGCGACGCTTGTTGAGAGTGGGGATGCTAAAGTTCTCATCGACCAAGGTTTCTCCGGTAAACAGCTGGAAACTCGATTAGCAAGAATGGACATTAGGCCGCAAGAAATTGATGCGATTGTCCTAACGCACCACCATGGCGACCATGGCGGAGGCGCATCAATTGCTCAGCGACGATGGGATATTCCAATTTACTGTAACGACAGAACAGCAACTGCACTAAATCTAGACCTCAGAAATGTGCATCTGTTTGAAAGTTTAGAAGCATTGGATTTCGCAGATGATCTAGCGCTATTGCCTGTTCCAGTACCTCACAGCGGCGCAGACAATGTTGCATTCATTGCGAGTCATCGCGGAGAAAGAGGAGCGGTGATTACAGACCTCGGCTCATGGACTGATGAATTAGTCAACCATGTTGCGGGATGCCAGCACATTTCAATTGAGGCAAATTACGACAACAACCGCCTTTGGAATGGTCCATATCCTATGAGGCTAAAAGATAGAATTGCTGGAAGAGGCGGTCACCTTTCAAATGACCAAACTGGACAATTTCTTTCACATGTTGTAGACAAGAATACTAGGTCAATTGTTCTAACGCATTTGTCAGAGAAAAACAACGCGCCACACCTTGCTGAATCTACCGTGCTTTACCACCTTGATGACCTGTTTGAAGGTGACATTCAAATCTCGCTTCAAGACGGTCCTGAATTCACGCATCATATCGGTCAAACTGAATCTGAACGAGTTGCCCGAGAAGGAATAACTCTGCGCGGATGAGCCCTGTAAGGGCTCGCCATTGGTGAAACCATAAGAGGGGGGATGATTCTCTCCTGACTGATGAGGTCACGGAGTAAGCACGATGATGAC
>PBXT01000081.1 GCA_002727695.1 Methanobacteriota archaeon
AAATCTCTAATCAATTGCTCACTCTTAATTTTGTAACAAAGAGTAGTTACAGAATCGATTACCAATCTTGTGACACCAATCGTGTTTACGATGTCAACAATCGCTTTGATTAGTGCGTGGACATCGTCCAAATCGAACGATGCTTTGTCTAATCCGAGCCAGGAATACAATACGTCCATGTCGAATACGTTGATCAATCCGCTGTCGATCATATTCATGTCGAAGAAAGCATATTGACGGATATTTTCCAACAATTTGACGCTAGGCTCTGTTGCTGTAAAGTGAGCACATGCCTCTCCAGCCAATGCTCCACGCACTAGAAATTCCATCCCGAGAGTAGTCTTTCCAGAACCACAAGTTCCTGCGGCCAAAACAGTTGAACCGTAAGGGATTCCACCTCGCAAGATTTCATCCATTCCATGGATGCCCGTAATACAACGGTCGCGGGTGTAAACTGTTGCAGGTTGCATGGCTAACACACAACCCAATCAATCACACTAAATGAACGATACGCCAAAAACGCTCAGACTTCACCCGGAGTTGGAGAATCTGAAACATTCCATGAACTCGATTTAGAAGGAGGGCCTCCATCCCAAACAATAGTATTGTCAAGAAGGATACCGGACGATGCACTCCATTCGATTTTACAAACTTGAACACCTTGTCCTTCATCCTCTTCAGCGAACAACAGTCGCAATCTTCCCGTATTGTCATCCAGGCCACTGACTGAACCAACACCTAGGAAACCAGTAGAACCTAGGTCATACACTACACTTGCATTCCCAATTTCTTGTGAGGAAGGGTCTCCACTGAACAAAGCAATTTTACCTCCAGGAATCACACCTTCTTTGTAGAGATAATCGCTTGAACCCGCAGTCCCACTACGCTCGAAAGACCAACCTTTGAGAGATAGTGCAAATCCATTGTAGTTTTGCACTTCAATCCATTCAGGTGCACCGCTGGCAGGCCTTGGAGAGATTTCTGTTATTCGCAGAACCTTTGGAGCCTTGCCTCCGTCGTGAACTTCAAGACTGACTGAAATTACGTCTTCTCCACTGATAAAAGTCCTGCTTGCAACGGACGAAGTGCTTGCAGTGGACCTGTCAGAACCGCCATCGAACAAAACTTGACCTATTTTTGAGGCATTTGTTGATGATTCAATTTGAATCAACAGTCTAACTTGTAGATCGTCAGAAAGGCCTAGCCCGCCGGTCATGGCTTCTATGCTGACGTTCGATAGAGCTTCAATTCGGTCTAAATCAAGTAATCCATTGCTGATTATACCCGGTTGAAGAACGCCTTCATACAATTTTGTAACAGGAATCTGATGCCAATCCTTTGTTGCATTTACTTGGTCTCTTACTCCATCGACATAGGGGACATACCATCCCTCTCCGTTGGTTAGTCGGTCTAGGCCATCTACTGCAGAACGGTCGACTAAATCGGAATATGGGTCGTTGACTNCCNANNTCNANCTGTGCTAAAGACATGAATGCNGTNAGAATCATCAAGAATAAAGTGAATGCNGANAGGAANTCNACNACTGCAACAACCGCTTCTTCCCCTTGTTNGGGAGATTTACGCGGGTGTTGAATCCNCTGCATGATTGCCGGGGGCGGCTCAAGAGTCAAGAGGATGTCGCCCTATTAGTTGTGAATCTCTTCAATTGAGGTGAAAATGGCTCTATACACCGATTGATATTTGAGGGGCGGTTGGCAGGACAACATGATGTCCAGCGCGCATGCTGTATCCAAGATCCACTCTTCAAAGAAGAGTATTGGCCTAGTAGCGCTAATGGTTTTGTCATCACTTGGNGGAATTTTGTTAGCACCAACGGCTTCAGCATCCGTTAGNGGTGATTACGAAATTACAAANTCTATTTCTCCCCGTCCAGATATTTACATGACCGCTTGGGACCCAGTAAGTATTGAAGTGCAGGTTACGAACACTGGTTTCTTCTACAATCCGGAAAGCCGTTCTATTGAGTGGTTCGTTTGCGAAGGGTTCCAAACCGAAGCCAACTGCTACAATGACAGAGAAGATTACGGAATCGGTTCGATCGAGTCGCTAGCTGTCGGCGCATCAATCAATTACACATTCACTCAATCATTCAATTCCTATGGTGATGAAGGCCCCTATACCCTTGTTTATAGATTCATAGATTCTGATACCGTCACTTCAAATGATGTTGCAATATTCAACTTTAATCTGGCTCGAAAATTAGTTGATGTCAGTATTGATGAACAGGATCCAATATCTCAATTAGAGAACTTAGCAGAATACAATGGCAAATACATTCTAAACACTGATACGGATTATCAGATGTCCATGGATGGAATTGTAAGTTCCTGTGGCGCTTGTGGATTAGAGGCAGACCTTGGGTGGAAATTATTCGATTCATTTGGCGTCGAACGTGCTAACTCTTCGACAACTTACACTGATTTGCCAAACTGGGGCAAGGTTGCTTTCAACAGAGATTTACCAATACTAAACTTTGATTCCGAGGGCGTTTACACAATGCAATTCGGCATTTTAGATTCGGTCGGGACTCCCTCAGGTGACATGAATTCATTCAATGATTACCAAAGCGTGGAGGTCGTATTCGATGATACAGTCGACTTGCAAATTTCTTCTATGTTCCCGCTCAGCGCACCTACATCTCCTGAATACTTCTACGGTAACGATAGCGTCGCAGTTACAATCTCCAATCTAGGAAACCACACTGTTGTAGAGCCATTGGTGAGGTTCACAGTGATGGATTTGGATGAGCAAACCGAATCAGAAGAGGATTGTCTACCCTCTGAGATTATCCCCGGAGATGAAGTTACATGCATTTTCGATTTGAACGAAGAGGGCGACAAGAAGTTGAGAGTATTCGTTAGCGAGGCACTCAATGAAGGACTGGATGCTAAACCTTCAGATAACGTTCTAAATGTGCAAGCTCAAGTTATCGTCGGCGATATCAATCCAATTATTGAGCAGAGCAATTTCTATGGCACATACAATACAGCAGATAATATCACATTCAGTGCAAGAGTTTCCTCAACCGCTGCAGGACCACTTACCTACAAGTGGTATCGTGCAGGAATACAGTTGATTGCTGAGGGGCAAGAAGTCACCATACCTGCTAGCGACCTTGGTTTGGGAGACCATTTCGTTCAAATCAGAGCATTTGATTCGTTGAATAACCTAGAATCTGCCACCACTCTGATCACAGTCTTCAACAGTACAGACATTAGCCAAGGCGATTGGATGACCGGTTCTGCTGTAACAAGAACACATGCCAAAGGCGTGGTCGAATACGACTATCCCTTAGCCGGAGTAAATTATGGCCCTGGTGAAGGGTTGGAAGCCTTGCTACGATTCTCAATCGACGTTGTTCCCACTACTGAAGAGCCAAGTGCAGGAATGGATTGGATGGAATTCGACATCAATTTAACCAAACTGATTCCAGACAATGTTCCAAGAGAAAGTATTGCAATGCATCAGTTAGTAGGTTACAATCAATTAGACTGGGACCCCCTAGATTCTGGTAATTACTATCAATTAATCGACAATGATACACTTAGAGTGTACATAACTCAGAATATGGATTTACTGCTAGTAGGAGACCTACCTGCACCTGAAATCAACCTATCTTCGCCAGAACTCACTCTATTGCCAGATGGAAAAATGAAACTGGATTGGAGTGCAACAGGAGACATAGATAATCCATACTTTGGCGGTTGGAAGATATACAGAGTGACCAGCCCAATCACAGCTTCAACATACTTCCCAGACCCTGCTGTGACAAGTAGCGAATTCGTTTGGAATGGTTTGATGCAAGGAGGATTATCTGCCACCCTAGATGGCACTACTAATTCATGGATTGACGAGAGAGGATTAGAAACCGGAATTTGTTCATCTTACGCAATTATTCCAACTGATAGGACCGGGGAACCAAATTATCTGAAAGCAAAGGTCAGCCTTGCGAATGGGGCACCAGGCCTAACATGTGGTGATGCGATTGACCCAAGTTCAGAAGTCTCTGGCCTACAAGCAGTTGTTAGCTACAACAACGATACTTCGTGTTTTGATTTGTACAATGATTGGTACCGTTGCTATGAAGTCACATTGAAGTGGACATGGCCAGATAATGAACCGGAAGGCAACATCTCTTGGAACATTTACAGAATTGAACAGAAACCTATCGATGTAGATTTGAGATACATCGAACCTATCGCAACTGGATTAGTTAACGTTCCAGGAGAAGAGGGTACATTTGTACAATCTGGAACAGAATATGACGGCATTGCACCTTACCGCACATACTACTACATTCTAACGCCGCTAGACAGCGTTGGAAATGAGTACACCTTGGCTGACTATCCTTCTCAAAATGTTGAAAGAGTCTACATTGAAGACCAATATTGGCAGTACAACGAATATAGGATTCCTGAACCTGAGCCTGAACCAGAACCACCATACGGAGTGGAATGGTTAGGAGACCTTCAGGATTACATGACAATCGAAAATTTCCAAATTGCTGGCATGGTAATGCTACTAACTATAATCATCAATTTCGTTGGACTTCCTTTGATCTTGAAGAAGAGAAAGCGGATGAAGAGAGTCATCGCAAGGCGTGCTGCAAATGCCCCTTCAGATTTGGATGATGAATTCCAAGATTTCTTCAACTGAGAATACAGACCGTCTGTTTTATCTCAAATAGCAAAGTGGGCCGTTTGCTTGCGGCGATCGCATAGCCTGGCCATTGCGTCGGATTGCTAATCCGATGGGTCTTCCCACGGGGGTTCGAATCCCCCTCGCCGCGCTTCAACACGGAGTCACTCTGCTTCAGTGAAATCATAACTTCCTTTCTTGTTAAGCAGGGTGGAAAGCCAGAGAACTGCAATTCCCAAACCTCCGGCGAGGATGAACATGATGGCACCAGAGACTCCTGGGCTCGCTATTGCTACTCGCAAAATTACTGTGGACAGGATGAACCCCGTATTTCTCGCTAAATGCGAGAAATCTGTGATGTACTGATAGGATATCAGTAGAATTAGAATATCTGCCATGATTAAAATCGTAAAGAAATCTAAGAAGAAAATTGTTCGATTAGTGGTACCTTCTCCCTCTAATACATCCAATGTCCAAGAAGATAATGAGTAAACTGCTACAAGAATGTAAACAGCAAACAATAGAATTGCGAGGTTTTTTTTCTGCAGTATAAAATTATCCAGTTTATTATTGGCAAAATTACTCTGGCCTTGCTTACTACCAGCTCTCTTGAACAGTAATGCTGTACAAAACAAAACCAGGAATGCTATCGATTCTACAGCCAATATCGTGATGCTATCATCGATTGCAGAAGTTGTTGATGCATCGATATCTGACAACCTCTTGAGGATGTCTCTAACAACTAATAAGGTGATAATTTCAAATTGTTTACCTATTGAATTGGTAAAAGACTCGGGTATAGTACGAATTAACTCGTATACTTCGTAGGCTAAAAATATCGAAAAAGGCGTATACAATGAATCCAGGTATGAATCAAAAAAATTGCTGGACTGCTCGCTCAATTCGATAAAATCAAACTGATACAAAATGCAGAGTGCTAAATGTAAAAGGAAGCCAAAAATAGCACTCCTAACGCAGACAAATCGCAACTTCTCGCTGGGCTTTGAGCCCAGAAAAATGTCATAGAGAGACTCTGTACGCACACCTACCGGTTATTCCTGCGATTCAAATAACCGCGTTCATCACCTAAGATATTACTCAGCATTGAGAACCTTGCGATTTTTATTGGAATCTTTCCACGTAACAGCTAACTTGTTGACCAGAGGAACTGCAATAATAAATGCCGCAGTATAGTGCCAGATGTGTTCATTTGGAACTGCTACGATGTATACAAATGAAATGAACATCCATGCAAGGTATCCAAGAGACCGCATAAATGAAGCAAATGCCAGTGGCATTCTTCCATTTGCATCCAACTCTTCATTGGGATCTATTCTCCAGACCGATATTGAATACCACAAGGTAAGGAAACCAGAGATAAAAGCCCAAGCTAACGGCAAACCATATTCTGGCCAGAAACATGGAACTGAGCCTATGAAGAATAGTAAAATGCAGTAGAATTTCGATTCTTTTAATGTCCGTTCAGCTCCTTTTACATCGGGTAACATAGGGATTCCGACCTTACCATATTCACCACTCCGATACAATGCTAAAGCCCAGAAATGAGGAGGTGTCCACGCGAAAATCAGCAAAAATAGCATCCACGGAATTGGCGACCCTAGGTCAAACGGATTCATATTGTCAGGGATATTTACTGAAGCAGCCACAATCCAGCCAATAACAGGCGGAGTCGAACCTGCAATTCCACCAATCACTATGTTCTGAGGAGTCCTCCTTTTCAGCCATATTGTGTATATGAATACGTAGAATAGAACGGAAAACAATGACCAAAAGGCCGCTTTCCAGTGAAATGGAATGAATACTGCTGACCCCAGCAGAGCCATAACAATTCCAAATATTAGTGCGTGATTAGGAGAAATCCAACCATTTGGAATAGGCCTAGTTCTAGTTCTTGACATTCCAGGGTCTATATCCCTGTCATAAACCATGTTGATTGCATTAGAACCACCAGCGGCCAAGGTACCTCCCAATAATGTCATCAAAGACGCTTGAAGCGTATCCAACCAGGTCCTATCGCCTGGTATCGCATCGCTTCTAACCATCAAGTCATGAGCAACAATGGCACAAATCGCGGTAATCTGCAACAATACTACTACTCGCAATTTCATCAATTGAAGATAGATTGTGAACAAGCCGGGCTTCTCATTCATCCTGGGCACCTTCTTCGCTTAATCGCAACAACATCAAGCCGATGGAAGCACTCAAGAAACTTGCAACACCCAAAACTAGGTGCAGTAAAGAGAGACCTTCTGGGAAGTCACCCATTTTTGCATAAACGACGTACAGGCCGCCAACGAATACATTTGCTAGCCAAAATGCTCCAGCAGTGTCGAGGCATTTTGAATAGGCAGCATGAACACCCTGCTCTCGAGCATTTTCTTTGAACTTCATGACGCCGAAAATTAGCGCTAGACCCACAACACCTGCACCGATTCTGTGAACCATTTGAACCAAAATACCGCTGTTGTCCAAACTTGGAAGAATATCGCCTTGGCACTTAGGCCAAGCGTCAGGGAATCCGATCGAACATCCTTGATTTGCATTGGGAGAAGATGAAACCCAAGCTCCTAGGATTAGCAACAAAAAGATGGATGCAGTGAGTATTGTATATCGCTTATACTGACTCTGTTTGAATTCTTCTGGGACTGAGAAAACTTTCCAGTTGGCACCCTCAATTTTCCTCATTGCAAAGAACTGCCACAGAAGTATGTAAACAAAACAACAAGCCAATCCTAAATGAAGTGCTACGGACCAATCCGCGTTATCAAACCGCACGGTTACAGCACCTGCTATGCCTTGGATTGTAAGCAATATTCCTGTGAAGAATGATATTTTGACCAGTGATGAGCCATATTGCTCTTTACGTTTCAATATAATCAGGAAATTAGCCAAAACTGGTATTGCCATAAGGCTCGCTAATACGCGGTGAATCCACTCAATGAATATCTCAAATGTGGTATAACGTTGGTCAGGGCCTCGACTATCGTATTCTTTAGTCTCATCATACCAGATCCCTTGGTCTTCCTCTGATACATCAAATCCCCATGTACCGAAACACTGAGGCCAATCAGGGCAAGATTCGCCCGCATCATAGATTCTGATCGTACCTCCTACTACTATGATCATGAGTGCCATAATCGCAATCGCGAGAGGCAAAGTGGAGGGTCGGCGGAACCATTTGGATTCCATTGTTTCAAGGGGGTTAGAGGCTCCCTTTTAACAAACCGGACTTCATGCGCCAAAATATGAGGGCAATACTTGTTGCATGCCTGTTTGCGACGGTTGTATTTTTGCCGGGCTTTTCAAATGCACACGGCATCCAAGGTGCTCACTCTGAAGGCTATGTTGCCGATGTTTTGGTAATCGACTTGAATTGTGAAGAAGAAAACCAAACTTGTGTTTCACGTCCAAGTCACATAATCGAATATTATGGAGCTGATTGGTGTGAAGAATGCCCTGCAGTAGAGGACCAACTGCGAAATGTCACCGATGATTCCTCTGTCATTCTCAGCCATAGGCCATCCTCTAGCGATGACTTTTGGTTGCAGGCATCAAAAGACAGATTCCTTGAGGTATACGGNTTGTGGGGCTATCCTACNCTTGCAGTAGACGGCCACTACATTTTNGCNGGACCAACTCAATCCAGAGAATTGAGTNCACTNGTTTCTGAATATGATTCNAATTATTCTGGGATTTCNAATGTCACNCTAGTGGACGGAAACATCTCACTGGAGGGTAATTTCACCAATATGTCCATNGATATTTGGACATTGCATGAAGATGAAAACCTAACCAATTTAGTCACTAATCACACAAATTACTCACAATCTAATTCGGTGGACATCAGTGGTGATAAACTTGTGATAGTCCTATCAAAACCGGGCTACATCGCTCTTATTTCGGGTTCATCCTTGCCNGCAAATGATTACATTCCAGACGGAGGAATAGATTCGATTGGCACCGAAAATGAATATGTTAGTGGTTCAACAGTGATTATCATAACAATTCTACTGTTGATGATATCGCTCCCTGCAACATACCAATTATTCCAAGTAATGAGGTCTCCAACGCCTCATTTGGAAGAAGAATGAATCGCTATNNTGTNGCGTAGGGTTCAAGAACAGGACGATGGTCGCAAACTTCGCACGAACTGTGCATGAGGTGTCAATATGGTCAAGCCAAAGAATCCCCACACCCGCTTTGAACGCGCCAGAATTATCGGAGCACGTGCTCTACAAATTGGAATGGGCGCTCCACTTAACGCTCCTGAAGATGTCCTACGTGAAGCGTTTAAGGAAGAATTAGTTTCACTNTATGGAATGGAAGAAGCTTCAGTTAGATTCGTTCTAGACCCGCTAAAGATTGCGATGTACGAATACGANAACGAACTAATTCCAATCGATACTGACCCTCACGATGNGTGATTCAGTTCTCAGANGCATATCCGTAAAATTCCGGNTTNCCGGGATTTGCAATAGCATCTCGCTTTACCAGCATTGTTCTTACAGCCCANAGGTCTGTGAAGATTCTATACTTNAGNGTCATATCNAGNTAATCGACTCCACTNGAGCCNCCTGTGCCCATTCTACGTCCGATCATTCTCTCAACCATTCTAGCATGATGAGANCGGAANAGTAGCATTGATTCCTCTAANTCCACNACNGTGTCGATTAACCTTCTAGGCCAGGAAAGAAGTGGNAACTCACGNTATGATTCGATGAAAAGAAGNCCTGCCCTTGCTGCTGAAACNNTTCCATCNGGCAACAAGAAACTTCNCGCACCCTCTATNCCAGATTCNATTCTNGGNCGAATCATTTCTTCNGACCCATGTCCNATCTTNACCATGTGAGCAATNACTGACTCNCCNTGCTGCTTCATAGATTCTAGATGNCNTTCNACANAAGCACGAAGCACATNNTCATCACCAGANACNCCATTAACAGGTGTTCGAGAAAGCCACCTTAGTAANACTTCATTCAAAGAAGGCATNCTGTCGATACGATTCATTTCTTGCATNACNGAATCACTNANTTTCCCTTCAGAATGCAANTTGCGATTATGCTCCATAGGNTCCATTCCGCCAATCCTTTGCTCAGANTCTAGGCCCAGCAGCATCTCTAGTGTGCGCATTTGCCAGCTTTCGAAACCAGAAGAGGTGCCCAGACGGTCTCTGAACGCCAAGAAATCTTGTGGGGCAAGAGTTTCCATAACTTTCCATTGAGAGGCTAGTAAACGGAATATCTCCGAGCAGCGTTCAAGATGACTTACAATAACAGGTATCTGCTTTTCATCGACTTCAGGAACATCCATCAGAACCAGTACATCTTCCAACTCTCTATTTATCTGCTTGAACCACAACTCGAATGCTTGGTGTGTCACAATGAAGTGCATTTCATGATTTGATGGCGTGGGGCTATGGCCCTCTGGGCCAGATTGCAATGATAGCAATTCGTCTAACTGGAGATAGTTTCCATAGGTCATCCGACTATTGGGAGTCTTCCCGCTCATATTCAATGCAGAGAAGGCAGGGCTTGAAACCTTGACGGATAGAATTGACTAATTCGCAAGCGGTTTTTCATAAATATTTCAAAGCAAATTGTATTCTAGTTGCGTAATGGATATTAGTAAGACACTGAAGCCGTCGACATGGGCGTAGACATAGGACTTTTGCGGAATTGGCTCGAATCCTATGACCCCGATAACATCACAATTGGTGTGGTCGCATCTCATTCATCCCTTCAAATCCTTCACGGAGCACGCCAAGAAGGGTTCAGAACTCTAGGCATCGCAGTCGGTGAAAATAGACGAAGATTCTATTCTGCATTCCCTGGAGCAGACCCTGATGAGTGGCTGATGCTTGATAATTACCAGGAAATGTTAGACTACGCTGAATGGTTTAGAGAAAATAATGTGATTATTGTGCCCCATGGTTCACTGGTTGAATACCTTGGAAGTGAAAATTTCAAAAATCTACAGGTTCCAACTTTCGGAAACCGTGGCATCCTACATTGGGAAAGCAGTAGAGAGAGACAGAGACAATGGCTTGAACAAGGTGGTTGCTCAATGCCAAAAGTCATTGATGACCCTCACGAAATCAGCGGCCCTGTGATTGTGAAGTATGCAGGTGCTAAAGGCGGAGAAGGATATTTCATCGCTAGAGATTATCGAGATTTCAGAAGAAATGTCAAGTTGGAAGAGGAATACACAATCCAAGAATACGTTCTAGGATGTCGATATTACCTTCACTTCTTCTTTGACCCTACTGCAGATGATGGTTTCCAAGTTCAAGGCCGTGGTTCTAATGCCGGCAAGAACCTTGGAAGACTAGAATTGATGAGCATGGATAGAAGAGATGAATCCAATGTNGATGANTTCTACAAGNTGGGNAGCCTGAGAGATCTNCGTGAGATGAGNTTAGAGCCNTCATTCGTAGTNACNGGCAACCANCCNGTNGTNATTNGNGANAGCCTACTNCCNAGAGCATTNGAGATGGCAGANGGNACTGTNGCAGCATCNTTCGAACTTGAGGAAGGTTCCCGTGGNATGATTGGTTCATTCTGCTTNGAGACAATCGTTACNGACAAANTAGAATTCAGAGTNTTCGANATNAGTGCTAGAATCGTTGCTGGTTCAAANCCATTCGTTGGNGGNTCACCTTACAGTGATATCAACGAGCCTTTCATGTCTACAGGGCGAAGAATCGCTCGCTCAATCAAGAAGGCTATCAAGAACGATTGCCTAGAGCAAATCCTCTCTTGAAATTGATGGGCGTAAAATACGCTCATTCTATTCATCGCTCGTTTAGGCCAATGTAGAATCAGTCTTCGTCAAGCAGGTCTCCAAGTATATCTGGAACTTCTACAACCGTTTCTTCTTCGGTTTCAGGCATTGCCTCTTCGACTGGCTCTTCTTCAGGGTCTTCTTCAGGCTCTGAACCATCCCACTCGCCGCTGTTTAGTGCCGCCAGCCTTTCCTGAGCATGCGCTGCATTGGCAGCTCTTGTTTCTGGGTCATCGATTGTAAATTCGCAGATTAGCATAATCGGGTCACCGTTGGTGATTTCTCCCTCGTATTCTAGGATCTCTCCGCCTGCATTACAGACAACCTTGAACTTGGTTGGGTCTCTTGAGCGTCGCTTCTTGTGCTTCTTGTAGTGGTGCACATATGCCTTGTAAGTACCACCTGGAGCCTTTCCTACTGGCCAAACAACGTTCTCGACAGGCTTCTTGGTCTCTGGGCGAACGTTTGCATCGACGTCTAATTCACCACCACATGCGGATTCTCTGTTTCCACCGTGGATTCTTTCACCAGATGGGCATACTACGTGTAGATCTAAGTCGTTGTAATTGTTCCACATCAGTGAAATCTGGACATCAGAAGACTTTGCACCCTCGCGCTCTAATCTCTGCCTTAGATCCTTGAGTGCCTCTTCTGTAGCCTTGATTGATTCTAACTCATCGGCTTCGTTCTCAACGATTTCAGCAAGTCTCTGCTCTTCGGCTTCAGCAAGTTCTGCTTGCCTCTGCTCTTCCATCTCGATTGCTAGGCGCTCTTCCTCAGCAATCTTCTCGGTTTCTTGAGCGATTAGAGCTTGCTCGATTTCCTCGTCGGTTCCTCTTTCCTCTGGTGCTTCAAGGTTGAATTCACAGACCAGCATAATCGGGTCTCCTGATGATAATTCAGCCTCGTAATGCTTCACATCACCACCAGCGTTAACCACGACTCTGAATTTGGTTGGGTCTTTTGAGCGTCGCTTCTTGTGTTTCTTGTAATGGTGAACATATACCTTGTATTCACCAGGGGGTGCTTTGAAATCAGGCCATACAATGTTCTCAACAGGCTTCTTGGTTTCTGGGCGTACATTTGCATCGACATCCAGTTCCCCACCACACTCTGAAACTTTGTTGCCACCGTGAATTCTTTCTCCGGAAGGGCACAGAACGTGCAGGTCCAAATCATTGTAATTGTCCCACATTAGTGAAACCTGTACTTCAGATGTTTTTGCTCCCTCTCTATCTAGACGCTTTTCGAGTTCTCTCTCGGCTTGTTCGGAAGCCATTTGTTCCTCAAGTGCATCAGATTCTTCTTGAGCAGCAATTTCTGCCTGCCTTTCTTCTTCAGCTTCTTGCAGATGTTGCTGTCTTTCGGCTTCTCTTTCTGCAGCCAAGCGCTCTTCTTCTGCAATTCTCTCGGCTTCTCTCTCCGCAGCGAGCTTCCTTGCTTCTTCCAACTCTGCCTCACGGGCTGCCTCGTACTCTGCCTTCTTGCGGGCTTCTTCAGCTTCAAGTTCAGCAAGTCTTGCCTTCTCTTCTTCCATCATTCTAGCGGCAGCTTCCTCTGCCAACTTCTTACGAACTTCTTCTTCTGCAAGCATGATTGCTCTCTCATCCCTTCGCTTAGAGGCAAGGTGGCGCTCTACTTCTGCTAGTTTGCGATCAAATTCATTGTGAGCAGCAGAAAAATCAGGGGCTCCGCGACGTGTTAAGTCTTGGCGATGGATGGTCATAGTCCGTGAACTGCGGTCATCTTCTCTAACTAGCATGAACCAAATTCCAAAGAGGAATGCTCCCCCGAGGAACCCAACCATTAGCCAAGAACCCAAGTCCATTGTTCAGTCCTAGAACAAACTGGGACTTATTTCCATCGCCTATAATTACATTCTTTTTTCGGACTATTGTGACAAATCTTTGACCTTATCAACCAAGTCCATTTTACTAATTCTCCACATTCCAACTGGAGTTAAAGCAATAGAAATCACAGTAATAATTCCAACGATTGTAAATGTTGCAGCAAATTGTGGCTCGATAGTGAAATAAAATGCCCATTGAACTTGTGATTTGATCAGCCATACAGTTCCAAAGAAGGCGAAGATTGCTCCTAAGATTCCACCGATTAAGCCAATTCCAAGATGTTCCCAGAACATCATTTTACCAATTTTCTTCATCGGTGCACCCAAAACACGTAAGGTTGCTAATTCAGTGTCTCTTTCTGCTAGATTCATCAATAGAGTGTTGAACAGTACAGCGATTGCAATTATGATTCCCAAGAATTGAACTGAATAGATAAACTGTTGCTGTTGTTCGAGTAGAGATTCAAAAGTCTTGATAGAATCACTCTTCAAACTGTACCCAACTGTGATATCCGACAAGCCATCCAATGAGGCTCCATCAGGCAATTGAATCAAAATGGAGGTAGATTCTATTCCTGTCAATCCTGACAAATCTACTCTGTGGAAATAGATAGTGCGAGAAACTTCGCCTTTGGTGATGCCTGTAATCTCAACACTATGCATGTTATTGCCAACCATGATTGAAACTTCATCCCCGGCATTCCAACCTAAGAATTCGGATGTTCCTTGATCGATGAGAGCTTGATTCACACTACTGTTTGAAGAAGGCAATTTACCATCCAGTAATTCCACCGAAATCATTGAAGTTTTATCATCCATGGTAGAAAAATCATCCAATCCATATGCTAACAATTCTCTATTGTCATCAACCAATCCAATTGGGAAATTAATCAATAACTCGTATTGCCCTTCACTTTCGTCAACCCATTCAATGACTGCGTCTTCTCCACCAATAGGAGCTGATGCTTGAACATCCCATGATTGCTTATCCTTGATATTTCCAAGTAGACTGTCTTCCATTGAACTCATCATGAAAAGCATAGCACCAAACAATAACATTGAGATTCCTACGGCAAAAAAGGTGAATCCAACACGCATTGGTTTACGTAAACTTGACCTTATAGAGAGACCAACAGTTGCAGGAAGTTTTGATGTCAACCTTTGTAGCTTGCGAGATGAAACTTTCACTTCATGTTGTCCTCTAAAGACCTTCAATGGTTGCAAACGTGAAGCTTGCCAAGCGGGTCGTATCCCGGCTAGCAGTACAATGATCATGGCAATTATTACTATTTGAGAAACCAATGCGTAATCGGTCTCATATCTTATCGGCAATCCAATAATATCTTCATAGAATGAAAGCATACCTGGTGCGCCAAAATAGATCCCCAGCAGTATACCAACTACTGAACCAACCAATCCGATGAACAGAGGAGCGATGATGTAACCAGGCATAATAGCCATCTTTGGCACTCCTAATGTCCTAAGAACTGCTATTTCTTTGGCTTGCGATTGAATCAATCTTTGCAAACTTAGGAAGATTGTAATTCCAGCAATTGCCGCAATCATTCCTGTGACGTAAGGATACATCTTCGAGGCACCTTCCGCATCGGCCCGCAATAACTCGACAGAGAAAACACCAGAGCGGTCGTACACGCTCACAGGGGAATCATCCACGACATACATCAATGCAGAAATATCGTTCACCAATTTGGTGAGCTCAGGATTTTCGTTCACCTCAGTGGTTGATTGAAGGTCGTAAACTGGCGATCCTTCTAAGTCGATGAGAATCATATTGGATGAGCCAGCACTCAAATTTGCAAGTGCCTCTAAACCTTCATCGGTCATGTAACCCGTGGCAAAGGTTCCTGCTTCTGCAGGTATAGATGAACCCTCTGTTGCAAAATATAGATGCATAGCGTGAAATCCGATTCCAACAACTTTGTAGGTTGATTTACCATATCCGGAACTTATCTCAATGGTATCTTCAAGCTCAATCTCTAATGCTTTAGCAACGTGACTATCCAGCACAATTTCATCTGGACTTTCAGCAATCCTGCCAGAAGACAATTCACTGTACGTTGGCATCCAAACCTTGTCCACTAGCCCTTCATCAATACCGTGCCAGACAGCAGGAATTGGTTTTTCATCGCCACTCGAATCTGAAGTGAACATCATTCCATCGAGAATTAATCTAGGCTCACAACTCTCTAGTTTGTAATTTGAATCCGGCCAATCGTTTTCTATGCTTGAACAAATGTTTTCAGAGGCCGATTCATTCCAAATCCCGCTAGGGTTTTCGACCCAAATATCTCCAAGATTTATTCCGTCTTCACCATCATAAATCCCATCGTATAGCGATGTTGCAGCATTGGCATATGTGCCAAATGAAATTCCTGCAAAAACACCGACTGCTACCATGAAAACTACCGCAGATAAACGCAATTTAGTGCGCCAAAGGCTTCTAGCCAGTCTTTTGGTTAGCAACATTGACATTCGTAACCCTCACTGGTTGACCTTTTCATCTGAAACTATTTTCCCGCTATCCAGACGAATCACTCGAGTGGCATATTGTGACAGTTTTTCGTCGTGTGTTACCATGATTGTAGTGATATCTTCCGCTTCGCATGCTTTGACAAGTACTTCCATCACCATTTCCGATGTTTTGGAATCCAGATTGCCAGTCAACTCATCGCCTAGTAGCAGTTTTGGGCTCTTAGCCAAGCTTCTAGCGATCGCAACTCTTTGTTGCTGACCACCACTTATCTCAGCTGGGAACCTGTCAACTTCACTCTCTAGACCTACTAATTTCAACAATTCAATCGCCCTATCTTTGTCCCTGCTACCTGACAATTCTTGGATTAGTAGAA
>PBXT01000082.1 GCA_002727695.1 Methanobacteriota archaeon
CACGATTTCTTCAAACCAAGAAGAGAAGTTTCAATTCAAAGCGTAATCAACCACGTTTTGCAACTCGCTGCTGAAGCGGGTGCAACTATCCGTGATGGAATGGCAGAAGCGATGATCAAGCACTTGCCTGAATCAACAGTACGCCGCCTAGGTATCTTCGCACACGGTGAAGAGAATGTCAAGGTACACCGTGATGAGCCGGTTTTCGATGGCCAGTTTTCAAACCGATGCTACCGTGAAGCGGTTAAGCAAGCATTCACCCATTTCTCTGAGAAGGCAATTGCTCAGAACAGATTCGACCCTGAGATGGATGTCATTCTGACCGAGCAGTGGGCTAGAATCATCATGCATTTGCCATATGCATTCCAAGCAAAGAGAATGTTCCCTGACGTATTCCGTCACGACAGACAGCACCTAGATTCCTGGAAGCATGTAGAAGCTGAAATCGGTGCAATGCCCGAGGAAGCAGACTTTGAATCCACTGAAGAATGGGAGAAAGCAATGGACGGATACCGCCGTGCAATCTCCAAGACTGAATCATTCAAGCAATTCGTAGAAGATAGAATCGAGAAGGGCCAAAGAGCATCTTCATTGATTGGTAACCAATACACAGGCTCGATTTTCCTAGCACTAATGTCCACCTTTGAAGCGGACTATGAGGAGAATGCAAACCTCGACAATGTAACATTTGGACTCTGTGGATATGGTTCAGGTGCTAAGGCTAAGGTATTCGAGGCAGAAGTACAGCCAACATGGAGAGAAATCGCCAGTCGCTGGAACCTATTCGAGAGACTTGAAGGCAGAATCGCAATCGACCGTGTAACTTACGAAGCTCTTCACAAGGGATTGGCAAAGGAATCCATTGTCACTCCTAAAGGGGAATTCGCACTTGTTGAAGTCGGCGACGAAGGTGTCGAAGAAGGAATGCGAACCTATGCTTGGGTTGGCGAATAATCACGAGATTATCTTAGAGATATCAACTATCTTAGGTATTTGAACACCTGCAGAATCGAACCATTGCTCAATACTTTCGAGTTCACGGCCCTTTGAAATTGCTTTAGCTCTGGAACCAATTAGATTCCATGCACCTTTGGCAGAAATACCTGGAATTGCTGCGAGTTGCTTTTCAGTTGCAGACCTCCAATCAAGACCAGTTTCTATTCCGGTAATCGAGCGGGCGCCGTGTCCAGTAACCATGATGTTGCTGTAAGATTCCAATGGTGCGAGGTAATTCATTCCAACAAGGATTGGATAAGCACCGATTTGACGCCCGAATGTAATACCTGCTTTGCCGTGCACATCAGCCGAGCGAGCCTCGGGATCTAGGTGCCTAGGAAGACGAGTTCTTCCTTCATGTGCTTCCCACCAAACATCGTTCAGAATTGTTCCAGTGGGAAGCATTTCTTCCAATAAAGGTCCATCGAATTCATCACGCACTGTGGTTTTGAATGCCTTGAAATCAGCATTGTCGATTTCTTGAAAGCCTTCGCCTTCTACTTGACGAATGTTGACTCTGCGAATCATGTGTCCTTCGTCTTTTAATTCATCGAGGAGTTTGAGATTGATGCCATACGTTGCACTAGTTTCGCCGTTTAGGCCGGCAATGAAATTCAATCCCGGTAGCAACTTTGGCAAGCCTCTTTCACCACGAACTCGGCCGTGTTTGTTGATTAGGGCAATAGCGGATTTGAGTTGCTTTGAATCGCAGTTCAGCCAGTTCGCTTCATGCACTTTAGGGTCAGCAGATTCTAGGCCAAAAGATAGCACTGCGCCATCAGAGAGAGTATCGACGAGGGTCTTTGTGATCTCTTCAGCCTCTTCTAAGTGCTCTGCAATAATCGAGGGATTTCCATTATCAGTGTGAAGGATTCCTAAGCGTTCATCATCTCTCAACCCATGCAGCAATTTTGCTATTGGTTCCGGATTAGGTCGAGGATATTCCATCTCGACTACTCCCTCAGCCATGTAGGTGTAAGTATCAGTCATACCTCCAAGTCGAACGTGCTCCACGCCCATGTCNTGNGCGATTGANACCTCNTGNATGATNTCNTCAGGACTGCGCCAAATAGGGACACCTTTCTTGGGTTCAATACAGAATTTACACCCACGCTTGTAGCGAACACATCCTTGGTAGACTTCTACCTCGTAAGTCAGAGGTCCATCCAAATCCGGATTGTGAGTGACAGCCTTAGAGCGAGCTCCAGCATGAGCCCATGTAGTCCATTGCTCTGCAGTTCTGCGCTGATGTTTCCATTCATCATTCGACAAGAAGTGAGCAAGGGTAGCGTCAGTATCCTGTAATGCCAAGAATAGGTTTCTGCGAAGTGGACTCCAGCCCTGATGCCTCCATCCTCTAATCGCCCATCCTCCACAAAGGATTGGTGTATCACCCGGTGTTCCAGAAATAACTTCCTTTGTTTCACGAAGTGAAATCGGAGTGCCTCTGAGATATTTGCCCGGGACTATTGCTCCGGCTANTACGACAACTCCGAGNCGATTTTCTAGTGAAGGCGGATTAATTCTATACGAATCAATAGGACAATATTCGTAGTTGATTCCCTTCTCTTCAAGGACTCCACAGATGTATCTTATGTGAAATCCAACATATGGTGGAACACCGAAAGCGGCCGGCTCATCCTCGTAGCCGTCAATGATGAGCCAGGAGGCATCTCCGGACTCAATCATTTTTTCACCTCATTCCTTTCTAGGTCGGCGCTTTTTCTTCTTCGCGTCTTCTTCCTCTTCAGCAAGAGCACGCAACTCACGGGCGGATTTGCCACCGGGTTTACCGCCGGATCCTCCTCTCTTGTCACGGTTCTGAGGTTTGGAGACATCGACCTTGATATTGCGGCCCATGAAGTCGCTGCCGTTCAGTTTGCTAACGACTTCTTCGCCCTTTGATTCAGGTTGAATTGTAACGAATGCGAATGCTTTCTTGCGACCAGATCTATCGGTTGCCCACTGNACGTGAACTTTGTCACAGTGGTCCTTGAATAGAGCAGACAAATCATCCTCAGTTGCCTTGAATGGAAGATTTCCGACATACAGTCTAGCGCCTTCAGGGCGAGCACGCTTTGGCTTCTCCTCTCTTGGAGCATCGGCGTCTCTAACACCGATTCTGCGTCCCTTGATTCTCTGACCATTCAATGCTGCAGTTGCTGCATCAGCCATTTCCTTTGACTGGTATGTAATGAAACCGAATCCACGAAGGTTACCAGNATCATCTCGCATCAATGCAAAGTCAGTTACCTTGCCATGCTTCTTGAACATGTCACGCACTTCATCCTCTTCGACATCTCTTGAAAGTCCACCAACGAATAGTCGGCAACCTGGTGCAGCCTTCTGTCTGCGGCCACGGCCACCTTGACCACCCTCGCCTTCGAATCTGAAGTACTCTCTTTCACGNCCGTCTTCGCGAATATCTTCTGCGATGAAAGTCGCACGTCCTGCACTTCCTTTTGCGAACTTTGCTTCAGCTTCTCCACTCCAGCGCTTGCCCGCACCATTCAGTGCAGCCATTCCAGATTCTCCACCGAAATCGTCAGCAAGAGCACGGAATGAACGTTCTCCATTTGTTCTGCAGACGACATTCCAATCACCTTCTTGTTCGGCTTCATATGTGTCACCACATGATGGGCAAAGAGCCCAAAGTACTCCACAATCATCATCTTCACGCATGTCGATTCGAATCACATTGCCTGCTTCAATGACCTTAGCACGCACGATATCTCTGCGACGCAGTCCATCGGCTGTATTGTGAAGGAATCTGTCGGTGATTTTTGTGACGTGGAATTGTGCNTACTCTTGGTCTGCCATAACCGAACGGTTTGGCTTTCCTTCGATGCTGAGGATTTTTATTTCTCCAGACTTTTCGTTTAGTTTGACAACTTCTCCAATGACGGTGTCACCAACTTGTACTCGCAACATTTCGTTGTATGTACGGACGCTAACAACGCCATCACTTTCGCTGACAACACCGGTCAATAGTGCGATTAGGTTGCCATTTTCTTCAGCTGTGCCNTGTCCAGGGCTTTTGTTCTCTGCAGATCCAACTACAGTTCCGGGGGTGACGATTGTCGCCATATTTTCACGCTCATGTTTTGGGGGAGTCACCCTATGGGTGACGGGAAGGGGATAGTTGAGGCGAGGGCTGTTTGCTTTTGAACCCCTCTCATCGAGTGAAGCGCCAGCATTTGATGGAAGTTGCACCCATTCTCGAAGAATGGTGCTGGTATGTTGCAGGCATTCTAAACTCTCCTTCTAGGATAACTTCGCCTTCTGGTAAATGTGTTGCTGCGGCGCTATGCATCATGTGGACTACTGGCGCACATCGCATGGCTGCATCGATAAATGCACGGTCTGCTCCATGGGTTTGAACGCCCCACGGCGGGTTGGAAATCACAATATCAACCTCGGGAAGTTCTACTTCGCCAACTCTGCCGACGATTGTAGTACCGAGTTTTTGGCACAATTCAGCAGCATCCTCGTCACATTCTACAAAGGTAACATCGGCACCAAGGAGTTGCGCACCATGCCCAAGTATTCCATTACCTGCTCCCAAATCTAAGACAGTCTTTCCTTCTAGACCATCATGAGCATCAATCTGTGCAAGCCACAATGCGGCAAGGTCGCCTTCTGTTTGATACTGCTCTAATTCCACATGATTACATGGATGTGCAGGTAGTTTCGATAGAGAAATCGCCAAGTGGCGAAGCTTCACTTCAATCACCAACGTTGCTGGTTTTGTTGCTGGCCATAATTAGCACGCTGCATCTGCTGTGCTTGCATTTGCTGAGCCTGCATTTGTTGCATTTGGAATCTGATGGATTCTGCTTCCATTCTTAGCCTAGCAATCAGTTGGTCACCAGGTTGCTGGCCTCCACAAAATCTGCAGAACCTTGTTCCATCGGCTTGCATTTGTCCGCAGTTTGTACAGAATGCCATGATAATCCCAATCCTAACTTGTCCTTGAACCCTCGCATTCAACTAACCATTTGCATGAACACAGGCCATGTTTCGAAATTCTGGGCTAAAGCTCTCTCATTGATATCTTCCAAGCGAGCATCGCTCATCATTTCTGATGGGTCAACACCAGCATCCAATAATTCCTGAATCAAGTTGCGGAATTCTCTCTCAATTGCAGGCATCTCATCCACTTCAGGCTCGCCTGTTGGCAGAGGNATACTCTCTTGAGCAGGAGTTGGCGGTGATGGAGCATTTTCTTCGCCACCGGGTAATGCGACTTGTTCGACTTCTTCGGTTGCAGGCAGTGCAACTTGTGCTGCCTCCTCGGGGATCATTTCTGTGATGAAAGCCTCTTCCAATTTCGAAGTAGTATCGTCTTCTTCTGTTGTGGCTTCGGCCTCAGGCTGTGCTTCAACAACTGGGACTTCGACAATTTCAGGTTCAGGCTTTGCTAGGCCCACTCCCAATATTTCGGCTTGCTGTCTTGCTAATTCAGCGGCCTGTCTTCTAGGCAGAGATACGAATGCCTTGCCTACAAGTGCATGTACGGGGTAAGGTAGGAAATATCTCTCAAGAGCAGGTAGGCTTGGATGTCTAAAGCACAGAATTGAGTGCTTCTCGAACGGTCTTTGGTTCGGAATATCAAGTGAGAATGGAACAGGTGCGATTTCAACGGTGCTGCGCAACCATCCTTCTTGGGTTACCAACTGCTGCATCCATGGTCCCATGTCTGCATTAGCGATGTTCACGAATTGGAAAGAAGCAGCACGAGGGTCAAATCCTTGCTCGCTGATAAGTTCGGCTTCAGCACGTGGCCGGTGGAAGATTCCCATTACGGGTTGACCGTGGTCGATCATATCTCCATGGAGTTCCAACAATTTCCTTTCTTTACGAGGACACAACAACAGAACTTCTAGTCTAGCTGCATTGCCATCCCAGATTTCTTGCCATCGAGAATTGGCCTCATCCTTCAATTGTTGAAAGGTCATATTCGGAATCATTGCTGTGACACCCATGCGACCACCAAACAGCGAGTAGTGGTCGACTATTTGGTGATGTAGGATTCNTCGACTGCAAATTCAGCCAATAGAATGACTCCTCCAGCAGCACCNCTNACNGTNTTGTGAGAGAGTGCATCGAATCGAATNATGTTGCCATCNACACGNATATTGCCNACNGTTGTAGTCATTCCTTCACCNACCCAAAGGTGTTCATCNCTNGTCGGTTTTCCTTCNATGATATTGTTGACAAGTTNNGGNGAAGANGGCAAATCNAGNGTNGGGATTTGCATCAATCTNTGNACTTCTTCCAAGGATGTTTCTCGACTAACTTCAACTCCNCATGANACGAAGTGNCCGTCTTTTTCNGGNACTCNATTGCANGATGCNATNACAGGAATCTCCATNCCAAGCAGATANTTTAGTTCAGCAATCAGTTTCTCTTCCTCGCCAGGNATCAAGGGNTTGACATTACCNGNGAGNGCTTCTTCNTCATACANNAATCNCCATCCAGCNCCTGANAGGGCTTGNCGTGTGTGGATTGTAACAGANACAATNCCNAGGGATTTCAAACCGATAATNGGAGTGACNACTGGAACNACAGTGCAATTNGTTGCACATGCATGCCCATCGTAAGTGTGCATNTCTTCAGGATTTACTTCAGGAATCACTAGAGGNATGCCAGCGATTCTTCTGAAGGTGCTTGCATTAGAAAATACGTGAATACCTCTTGCAACAAGTGATGGCTCGACAACTTCTGCTACATTGTTAGGCAGTGCAGAGAATGCAATGTCGACATCTGGAATGTCGCTCATAGAACAAATCAGAATGTCGTAGCGAGGCTTAGGAGTTTCCAATCTCCATTCGATCTCTTCATGCATTAGGCCAACAGAGTTGGGTGAGCCAGCGATTGCGACTACCCTGAACATCGGGTGGTCCCAAAGCAATTCCTGCAGCCTTTGGCCTACTAAGCCGCTAGCTCCCAGAATCGCCACATTGAATCGGTTCGTCATCGCTCCTCATGTGGCGTGGGGAAGATTCTCCTTATGATGAGTTTCCTTGCTATGGACGTACCATCTTTGATGCTACCTAGCTTGGCTTCACCGACTCTTTTCGAGTATGTGATTGGAACATGAGCGATTGGAATACCTCGATGTGCGCAAGATGTGTACATCTCAGCCTCGATTTCAAACCGCATACTATTCAGTTGCAGCCTCTCTATCGCATTTCTTGAAAATGCCCAGAATCCGGAACACAGGTCGTAAATCGGCTTGCCGTGTAGTGCAACAGCAAGCCAGGTCAGAAGTTGATTGCCAATCCAGTTAGTACCAGTCATCGCATTAGAGTGTAAGTTACCGTGCAATCGGTCTCCAATCACAATTCCATTTTTGGGAATTGAATCTAGGAGTCTAGTGATTTCTTCTGGATGATACGTGCCATCGCAATCCAGCATAACCAATTCATCGTCGCCAACCTCGAGGAACTTCTTGAATCCTTGACGCATTCCTGCGCCCTTACCTTCTCCCCATTGCTTGATAACCTCGCAACCCAACTCTTCGGCAATGCTCACGGTGTTATCAGTTGAACCACCATCGACAACAACAACTCTAGTAGAATATCCTCGATTTTTCAATTTTTCAATTGGAATTCTCGAATATATGTCTTGTAAAGCCCCCTCTTCATCAAGAGTTGGAAGCATGATGAATAGGTTTGTCACGGTCATACGACTACCTATTCATTGTAGTGTCTTTCGCTCAATTTAGGCGTAATGAATGACTTCTATCCAATGAACTCGAATTCCGGTTTCATCGAATAGAGCATCTCCTCTACCCGAGGCGCCCAGAGGATTTATCCAGAACTTGGAGTCACTAGTTATCTCAATTTCAAATCCTCCGCCACCAGCATAAGTGCAGGTATTGTACCATCCCGAGCCTGTGATTTCTCTCGAGTTAATCGTAGCTGAAACCTCACCAACAAACTCGGTCATAATACAGATTTCATATGCTTGGCTCTCGTTGACTGCAAAGGTATGTGTGCCTTGTGTAAGGTACAGTTTTTCATCACCAATATCGAAAGGGTCGAGGTCACGAAGTGGCGCCCACGGGTCAGGTCGCATGTTGTCGCCTGTGACTGGAATGAAGGTTGAAATCATGGAGTCATCTTGCAAGATGTAAATAGCTGAGCCGCCACTAGACCAGATTTGGTCCCAATGGGTTGAGGCTTGTATGTACTGCATCATGATGCCCTTTGGTGAGGCGATTGCATGAGTTATTCCTAACTTGTTTAGGCGTTCAATGTCATCATAGATTATCGCTGTAGTCGCAGCGTTTTGTATCGAGTGTTCCTGTTTCAGAATCCCTAAGGTAGGAACCGCTGTAATTCCAATATGTTCTGGAATTGAATAAATATGGCCCCAGTGTTCATTTTCGGTGTAGACGATTGAGCCTTCAGGAAGGCCTTCTAAGACGTCGAATAATGCGGCATCACCATCTGAAATCGCATGTAATTCATCGTGTCTTGACAACTCGGATAGAGCACTATGCGCTAGCCCACAAAGGAGCAAAGTCGCAATCATCATCGCTCTTCCTCCGTCTGAAGCAATACCTCCTTCGATTCGTGAAAGACGCATTCCAACTAATGCCGCTAATGGAATGTGGAATGCATGCATGCTCATTGAATAAAGAGCATAAGACATCATCGATAGAATAGCAATTCCGCTTAATCCATCAAACAAGTGAATTGAAGAAAGAGCCCAATTGAATCCGAACCACAATGCTAGAGTCATCGCTTTACTGTCATCTCGCATTGTCCAAGTTGCCCAGATTGCAAGAGGGAGGAGCAACCCCGCATACATCAGCATCGGCGCCCCACCTTGCCATCCATATTCTGCAAATACCGCCTTGCCATCGAACGCTGGGGCGAGTGCGAAAACAACCAAAAGAATTGCAATTGCGAGGATAACCGATTGTATCCTATCTGTAATTGTGAACGCTTCACGCTTGGAAATAATCAATTGTGCCACAACCAAAGTTGTGAGATATATCAGCCCAGTAGGGTGAATCATCGCCACGATTACGGCTGTTACCGCTACAATTTCCCACCTGAGTTTCTCGCCAAACATCATTAGAATTACAACTAATCCTAACTGGCTTGCTACTGTTGGGAAACCAGAATCCAGATTCTTTGCAAAAAGAGCAGGAGCAAGCAACATCGCCATTATTGTCCAATGGCCACATCCCATTTTCTCTCCCACTGCAGCAATCCCGAGCAATAGTGCTACGAAGCACATTACACCTAACCAGAAAACGCTCAGATGTGCAGAACCACCTAGCCAAGCAGCTAGCATTGGGAAGGCAGGAGGATAGATCCATTCTCCAACCGATGGTTCAGAGAGAATGAATCCACCAGTCCTTGAGATTGAGTCTGCTAATGATGCAAATCCAATCCAATCTACTCCCATCGGGCGCATGTAAGAAAGAGGAGTTATTGCAATGAAACATGCAATGGTTGTGAATATCCATAACCACGGACTGCGCTCAATGTTGACCAAGCGCGGTTCGGGTCTTATCTCAACTCGAATCGCTACGATAGCAGCGATATTTGCTAGAATCAATAGTGTAGTCAGTGTTTCTAGGCTAAGCTCCAAGATGAAACAGAAGCCTGCTAATCCAAAGCACGATAACAAACCCAATGCTGGGCTGAGCATCAAATGTCTCTTCCAATCGCCTTCTACATCCAAGCGCCGAGCAAGAGCTAGGCCCGGAAGAATAGCCACTTCCAAGCCAAGAGACATAACCTCGCCTCGCCCTTCTAGCCTTCAAACCTATTTGCGAAGAATGATGAATCACAGCCTTTTGGAAGGACCATGGCTGAAGT
>PBXT01000083.1 GCA_002727695.1 Methanobacteriota archaeon
GTAGCGCGCTTGATATAGTCGGCGTCAGTCACGAGATGATTCCGGAGAGGTAGCTATGCTCTCAAAAAGACAATTTGCACAGAAGTTTGAGAATAGACGCAAATCAACAGTATCTGTTGGACTTGTGTTCTTGATGATTACAAGTACTTGGTTAGGATTGATTTCTACATTGAATCAAGACTACGAAGTCGAAACAAGATTGGTTGATGCCGACCCGCTTCAATCTAGCGGCGTACAATCGACC
The DNA here is from genome assembly GCA_002727695.1 of Methanobacteriota archaeon. The sequence goes on from PBXT01000083.1 coordinate 245, forward strand.
GATCAAGGCGGCCAAGGCGAGTGGAACGGCGGAATGCCTCCACAATATGGACTGCAAATGCATGACGCATTGTGGGATTTAACATGGTCTGACCCAGGTGCTATGTACGGGCAAATTGACGACATATCTTCACTTTCATTGAATCCAACTTATGGATTGATGTTGGAAGAATCTGGTGCAGATGACCACGACAATGACGGAATTGACGACCTAAATGACCTCGATGATGATAATGACGGAATCTATGATTTACTCGAGAGATTTGACGGTTGCTTTGGAACCGACCCGTATGACCACGATAACGACGGAATTCAAGACCACCTTGATTGGGACGATGACAATGACGGAATCCTTGAAGGACCAATCGATTACGCTGCACTTGAAGCTCAAGGTTTAGACCCAAGAAACGTTTCAATGCACAGATTCGTTGAACCTACTACTATCCACCCTCTAACCGGTCAGCCTGTTGGAATTGCATACAGAGCAGACCAGCAACCGTTTGACCACGACAACGACGGAGTTACTGACGAAGACTCCGATGGTTCAGGTGCTGGCAGATACGACGAAGACGATGACAACGACGGCCGAATTGACCAATTCCGCTGGCCTTGTGACTTNGACAANGANGGNGACCAAGATTACTTTGACAATGACGATGACAATGATGGAACCGTAGATTGGAATGACGCAAACCCATACGATGCTACTATCACAGGAGACATGGATGCAAGCGGAGCATTGTTCGATGCTCCAGTCACTTGGAACTTCAACCAATACAGGATGTATTCTGCAGGAATCAATTTTGTCGACCTAGAAGCAGCCAAGGTTGATGCTAATGACGACTTCGACTATGCAGGTGGAGAAAACGGAGATGGCGCAGCCGGAACTCCTGCATTTACCACAATTGTTGATGGTGACTTAGACGGCGATGGAATACCGAATTTCATNGACCCTGACAATGATGACGACAATGTTCCAGACAGTTCTGATACCGACGATGATAACGATGGGCTACTGGACATGTACGATCCAGATGATGATAACGACGGAATCCCTGATGTCTGTTGGAATATCGATACCAACGGCGACGGACTAAACGATTACACTGGCCAAGACTCCTCTCCTTACCAAACTCCAGGTGCAGACACTGACAACACTCCAGGACACGACTGTGAAATGGATTATGATGCAGATTTGGATGACGATAGATTCAGAGCATTCGACCAGAATTACAACGGAATTTGGGATTGGCTTGACCCAGACATGGGTGGAACGCCAACACCTGATGATGCGGTACAAACTCAGTTCACAGCAACCGATTTCGCATACGACATCGACAACGACCAAATCGAAAATGAGAATGACACATACCCTCTGTCCATGAATTCTGAAGCATGGATTGCAACATGTATGTCCCCTGCTAACCCTAACCCTCCTAACCCCGACCCTAGATGTTTGACCGAGAGAGCATCTTACTCCCAATTCAACGATTGGGATGGTGATGGAATTTCCAACTGGGACGATATTGATGACGACGGAGACGGAATCATCGACATTATCGACATCGATTGGGATTGCGACTTTGATAACGATGCAGTATTCCACCAGATCAACGGTAGCTTGTACCGTGATGACGGACCGAACGATGTCGATTCAGATATCGATGGAGACGGATTGCCTAACGACATTGACTGGGACGATGACAATGATGGTTTGAACGACCTGTACGATCCTGATGACGGAAACTGTGGAATTGTTGATTTCGATGCAACAGACGCTTTCGCAACCCCTTACTATCCTCTAGGTGACGGTGCTGACCTTGATGGCAGCGCAGATAACCAAGATTACACAGACAATGTTGACAACTACTGGGCTTTGGTTTGGAATGCAAACCCATTCGCTGATGTAGTAATCAACTACAATGGATTTGATGCAACAACTAATCCGCCAACCGGTGGAAATGTTCCAGAATTCTACTGGTTCATGTTCACTCGATGGTCATCGTACAACGGTGGTAACGAGTGGGATATTGATGCAGACGGAGACTCTCTAATCAATGGATTAGACACAGACCAAGATGCAGATGGTATGCCAGATTGGTGGGACCANGATGAAGGAAATGATGGTCTACTNGACGTTAACGACCTGAAGATGGGCGGTACAATTGANCTAACTCAGTGTGGTATGACCGTAGGCCAATTAGGTTCAGGATTCACTTGTGGATTTGCATACGCTGTTGCATACCACATGCCATTGACAGGAACCAATGCGAACTTTGGCTCTCCATACTCGACAAGACCTGACTTCAACTTTGACCAAGGACAAGGTGGCAAGGTCCAAGGAGGAACAGATTGGACATGTACTCCTGACTATACGGGTACAGCACAGACCGAGCCTACTGGTGGTTGCTGGCACTATGATTTCGGAGGAGATGGCGATGAAGAAAGCGCGCTCTCATACGCACAAATTAGCGACAATCGAGACGCATTCCTGACTTGGATTGGATTAGTTACTGGAGTTTGGCAGTGGAACTTTGATGACGCTGCAAACGCTGGAACTGTTGGTTTCCCTGATGAATTAGGAGCTGACTTGTTGAAGAACGCTGAAGACGGCGACGTTGATGGCGACTTTACTAACAACACAATCGACCTAGACGAAGACTACGATGCAATTTATGATTGGAACGACGTCGACGATGATAACGATGGAGTATGGGATTTCTTCGAAGTCGATACAAATGATGACTTGGATGACGATGCGAATCAAGACTATGGTTCAGACTTCTTTACAGGTTTGAATTGTGATGACCTTGATGACGATGGTAACGACCAAGACGTCGATGGCGATGGTTGGTTCCAAGCAGTTTGGGACAAGGGTGTAATGAGCCAAGGTCTCAAATCNCCTAAGTTCTATGACGTAGACAATGACAACGATGGTGTTCCAGANTCAGAAGATCCTGATGACGACAACAACGGTGTTCTTGATGTCGTTCAAGAGCTGCAACCAGGTTGTTTCTCTGGAGAAGAACAACATCCGTTTGACCATGACAATGATGGAATTGTCGACTGGGCAGACGATGACTTTGATGGCGACGGCATCTCTAACCTAGTAGAGGCTCAAATCTCTATTACGGCTCCATACGACCACGATAACGACGGTACTCGTGATGATATCGATGTTGACGATGATGAGGATGGAATGCACGACGTGGACGAAGTACTTCTTTGGCCACTTAGATTTGATGCAGAATCTACCAACCCTTGGGACCACGATGATTTCGGCGGCGGAGTAGGAATTGCAAACCCGAACGACCCTTCCACAGGTCCTGACGCAATCGACAACGATGACGATAACGATTCAAGAGAAGATAACAATTGGGACCATCTCGAAGAGAATTATGTTTCAGATCCATGTTATGCTGGAGCAGAATCAAGTGATTGGGATAGCGATAACGATTGTATTCTAGATGCGGATGATAAGGCTCCTACCTACATTACAATGGATGTCCCAGACACACTATGGCTAGATGCTCAAAGCCCTGCGATTTTCCGGGGACATGTCGATTGGTTGAACCCGGTTACATCCGCTTACGAGGCTGCACCTGGGTTGCCTGTACAGGTTCACATTGAATGGACTGGAAACAACACTACTGCAATTGAGACAATCGATGTAATTACCAACATGTGGGGTAACTTCACAGTTGGACAATTCTTGTACCCGGAGGACTTGGTTGTTGGTGACAACACCACATACCGTGTCTATGCTGAAGTTACTGAGATGTTTGCATTCAATGGCAACCAGTCACAATCATACTTCGTTGGTGCAGAAGCGAATATGACAGTGGATTACTCTGCCTGGACTTACTTCCGCAGCGATGAACAACCATTCTGGTTAGATTTCAAGGCGCACTATGATGCAGATTGGACACGTGGATTGTATGATAACAGAATCATTCATTCACCAATCACCTTCGAAATCACTGGCGGACTGTTTGGTAACAGGACAAGCCCGTCTAACTTCTCTGGATTCAACAATGATGGATACAGAACCGATAGTGATGGATTTGCATCTCTAACTTTCGTACAGAACCTCGGTGCAAATGGAACATGGAAACAGGTTCAGTGGAATTCCACAATGGACAACGGACCAGGGCAGATTCCAGGAGGCTATGAGGAAATTGTATGGAACGATTTGACTAAGACTCACGATGTTCTAATTGACAGTAATACAGGAATGCCACTGCGATATGATTACACCAATACCAGTTTGCCAGCAGGAGATATTGAGATTGTAGCTTCTGTTGTTCCAGAATTAGCAGATGAATGGCCATTCCCATATTTGCACGGAGATTCTTCCGATCCGTTCTCAGTTCGTGTCATGCACCGCATGAACATCGAAGGAGAATTAATTGTAAGTGGTTTATCTGCAGTTTACTACTGGGATGGGACTATCAACAATGGTGACGGAACCTTCGGAAACTGGGCTACATTGTTCCACCAGCAAGCGTTGAATGCTGCTGGAGTAACATTTGCAGAAGCAAGTGTATTGAGGCCTTACCCGAGCCTTTGGGATGGCATTCTAGACAATCTACCAGGAGAGGCAATAAATCTCCGAGGTTTCATTTCTGTGAACACCACTCACTGGTTCATATCTCTGGTTAACGGAGGAGACAGTGACTTGCCACCATGTGGTCAAGTAGACCCAACCGATCCAGCAAGTCCGGTTCGATGTGAGATAGTTCCTGAAATGAATACAGGTGAAACATTCGGTGTTCGTGGTACTGTTACGAACCGTACTAACGATGCTTGGGACCAAGACCCAATTGCATTGCAAGTCGATATTGATGGCAATGGGCAGTTCATGGGAAGCCAGGAGACAGCGTACACCCAGCGTCCGATTATGAAGGACGGAGATGCNACTTTCGAGTACAATTGGACATGGTACAGCCAATACGCAGCTGGAACCTACGGAATACGTGTTGACTTTACCAACAATGCGTATTACTTCACAGGTAACTCAACCAACCTTGCAGCAACTGGTGCTTACATCAACGTGACAGTAGTTGGAACAACTCAGTTCCAGATGACAAGCGTTCCAAGGCTGTATCGCAACACTACAACAGTAATTGAAGCTAGATTGCTTGACAACTCACTGCAACCATTACGAAACGCTCCGGTAACCTGGACTTGGTCGTATGACGGNAGAAGTGGTGTGAACTACACAGACGACCTTGGAACATTCTCGATACCGTTCGAGATTAATCCAGAGGATTCCTTAGGAAACTACTCTCTACAATTCGAGTATGAAGGNAACAGACTGATGAAAGGAAATGTTGACAGTCAGAGTGTATGGGTAGTTTCACGCACATATGTCAATGTCATTTCGTCGGATGAAAACATTAGACAATCTGGAGACAGATGGGATTTCACTGCACAGGTTACTGACGATAACAAGACAGCAACAATCAGAGATTCTGGCGGTCGCGAATTAAGTGGTGCAACTACACCTAACGGNGGACTGGTTGATGTCATATACGAAGGATTAGACTTTGAAGGAGTAATGCACAGACAGGTCGTTGCAACACTAGCACCTAATGCTGGTTTGATTTCTNTGCCAGAACCTCAAGTCGATGGCAGCCACCTGTGTTTCTATGACGGAAATGGTGACGGAACTCCAGACCGTGATTCCAATGGCAATGGACAATTGGACGACTCCGAATCTATCGGATGTCTGAAGGCAAATGTNTCACCACTNTCTCCGCAGATTCTACGTGAGGACCCTGACAGCTTCTTGCCTGATGGATTCGGACCAGTATCTGTNTACCTAAGGTTCCGTGAAACTCTACCTAACGAGGGTTGTGAAATCCTTGAGGTAGAATACTTGTCAATGCAAGGAAAGTGGGANCCATGTGTCGATGTTGTCGGAAACGACCACTTCAGAGTACAAATGGCATACAATGCCAACGGTTTCTCTTTGATTGGTAGAACCTCCATGGATGTAGATGACCAAATTGTATACACTAGCGAAATCGACCCATTGACAGGCGAAGTCGTTCCTAAGCCAATGGTTGTAACCGGACAGTTAACTGATGAATTGGGCACTAACCTAACTTTCAGAAATGTTCGTGTNAACTATGAGATGGTAAACAGCCCTGCTGGACCTGTAGCATGTCTCAACGGAATTACTGACATCAACGGAAGATTCGCAATTACTTGCCCACTATCCGATGTATTAGCAGGTAAGGCCAGAGTCACTGTAACCTACTCCGCATGGGATAACAACGATGCTTACCGCTACCAAAACAAGACTGTGCAAACCGAGTTCGACGTATTCAGTAACTCAACTCTACAGATCGCTGAAGTTGGACCGTTCAAGTCGAGCGTCGAAACATTCGTTGCACCTAACAACGGAACNGCATTCCCGGTACTGTACCTGAAGGAAAGCTTCCACATCGATGCAATATTGACTCAATCNAANGGACAGCACGTCGGAGGCAAGTGTCTGAACATTTANCTCGACCCACAGAAGAACGTCCGCCCTCTGTCTAGCATTTACACGAGAGAATCTGATGGAATGATCGAATGGTTCAGTGGCGACCCTAGCCAGAATCCTGGTCTGAAAGGTGTAGAAACAACTGGTGGAGAACTCGAAGGATTCAGATTACTGAGAGTTGCATTCGAGCCGGATATTAACGTACCAGGTGGTTGTGACAAGGATACAAGCAATGTTCTGAATGGTTCACACATGGACATTGTAGTTCTTGTCAGAAGCAGAGTAGATTTGCAAGTCAAGACATCTTGGTCGTATGTCAATAACAATGGATTAGACACCAATGACAATGTCCACGGTGAAATCGCCCTTTTGCGTGACAGATTGGACTTGGCAGTAGAGAATGAAGAAATCTTCTTCATCAGAGAATACTGGGATTCCGACTCCATGGAGTGGGTTGTTGAAGGTAGAAATGAGTCCTACACCAACGAGCAAGGTATTGCATCATTCGATTGGGCTTTCGCTGGAAGAACCTGTGAAGGAGAACCATGTTCTGGCGATTGGAGAATCAAGGCTTACTATCCTGGTTCTACATTCTTCGCAGAATCAAGTGACAACATTACGCATGAAGTGCACTACATGAAGGCACAAGTCAGTGACCAGAGTGAAGGAATATTCACTCCAACCACAATTATGGCACTAGTTATCGTTCTATTAGGNGCATTAGTTGCTGGAGTCATGTACTATCAGCGTGTAGTGGCAAGNCGCCAAGTCGAAGCATTGAGAGGTATTTTGACCGATACAATGCTACAGTTGCAAGCTGCAAACGAGTACATTGCAATCATCTTCGATTGTTACAAGCAGTTGGTCAAGCACTTCCGCCGTCATGGATTCATGAAGAAGGTCTACGAAACCACTCGTGAATTCGAGAGCGCAGTCCGTGGAGCATTCCACATGGTGCCTGCAGACCAATTGGACGCATTCATTGCTATCTTCGAAGAGGCACGGTACTCCGACCACGAAATTGGTCCAAGCCACCGTGACCGTGCAATTGCTACTCTCAATGAGATCACAAAGAGTCTAGCAATGGCNCTTGGTGACGGAGGAATGATCACTCGAACCGAGGACCATGAATCCAAGTTGTACGGCGGCCTAACCAAGGCTGGTGAATTCGTTGCTGCTGACGGAACTGTCAAGCAGGCAGGAATCGACGAAAACGCTGACAATTCAAACTTCAAGATTTGAATAATCGGCTAACAGGGCAAAGTCGGGCCAACACCCGACTTTGCCCATTAGTCGGCGCAGGGTTGATGAGGCTAGTCCATTGTGGCTATGCTATGAGCGATTGGAAGACACTCATCGACCAAGCGATGATGCAAGAGGGAACAAACACGATTGAAGCGCACAGAATCTATGGTTCTGCAGTACGCTCTGCATTGTCTAATGCACAGTTGTTACTCACCGATTTAGAAGCTGCACAAATCATTGAATCGATTTACGGAGCATTAGTTGCATATTCCCAACAGGTAATGTTGAGAATGAAGGCTGAAGATCCCGAAGTTGGTGGTGTAGACCACGCTTTCAGAGCAGGACAAGCATACGGTGTTTCTTGTGTTCTGAACCACTTAATTGACCAACTAACAGACGTTGCTTCCATCACCTCTCTGCAGGCATTGGATGACTTTTCAGACACCCTTCACAATGATATTCTTGTTCAAGCAAGAGCTGCCGGATTGACAGTAGAATTACTCGATGCTAAGGGTGAAATTTTACTCGAATAAAACTCACGAAAAATGGCCTACTACGGCGCGAACGGTATAATTCCCGCGTCGGTGCCTTCATAACAGGGTGGTTGGTCGGCGACTTGCTTCTAAAGCATCGAGGGAGTCATATGAGTAAACCCGTAAGCAAGACAAACCCAAATCTAGTCGATTTAATCGGCGATTTGAAGGCACAGTCTCGCGAGACCGGCGCACCTCTGTGGCGAGATGTCGCACTACGCCTTTCTAAAAGCCGTAGTAACTGGGCACAACCAAACCTAAGCCGCTTGAGCCGCCATTGCCCTGAGGGTGTAACAGTCCTCGTTCCAGGTAAGTTGCTCGGCAGCGGTGAAGTTTCGGCCAAGCACGACGTCGCCGCATACAGTGTCAGCGCTGGAGCCCGTGAGAAGATTGAGGCAGCAGGAGGCAGAGTCCTTTCGCTAGCTGAACT
>PBXT01000084.1:348-8173 GCA_002727695.1 Methanobacteriota archaeon
AAGGAAGCAAACCCGTCTTTCNTNAAGACNGGTGACGNATGNNTANTNCGNTTCCANCCAACNAAGCCAATGGCTATTGAAGCAATGAGNGANTTCCCNGAACTTTCACGNTTCGCTATCCGNGACATGGGTAAGACCGTCGCNGCTGGCGTTTGNATNAAGNTNGAGAAGAAGTGAGTTTGAGNTCCGATAGGACTACGATCCAACTGGAAGAGAGGTGCAAGTCATGGCAGCAGTGACCATCATCAAACTAACTGGCGAAAATCATCGCGATATCGATGCAGTCGCGTCTCAGATTAAGACAATCTGTGACAACGGAGGCATCAGTCTGAGAGGACCAATTCCATTACCAACTCGACGCCTTGTGGTACCAGTCCGCAAAGCTCCTGATGGTGAAGGTAGTGAAACATACGATCACTGGGAAATGCGCATTCACAAGCGTCTCCTAGAGATGGATATCACTAGCGGAAAGGACGAGAGCGCCCTGCGACAGGTCGCTCGTATTCCAATCCCGGATACGGTCAGCATCGAACTATCGATGCGCTCGATGAACTGAAACTGACAATTTGTCAGGGGCGCATTAGTGCGCTAACCCCGATGAGTAGACGGCGAGGATAGTTCCAAACTATCTCTCCACTCGCCGTCTACTCATCTTTTTTTTTAATTTCTTCAAAGCGCCGCTAACTCTGCAACGCCAGAATCGACTAGATAGTTGGCAGTCATTTCGTCCAGAAATAATACGTCGCCAGCACCTAGGGTAATTTCACCATCGATTGTGATGATTGGTTCATCCATTGACTGAAGTACTCTGATTCTCAGAAGTTCGCCTTGAACTGGTTCAAGTTCTTCTTCCTCTACGACTTCTATTTGTGGTTCAGATTCAGCATCCGCTGCTGCCCAGGCGTCAAAATCCATTTCTTCCTTTTTCTTTGAAGGTGCTAATTCCATTGCTGCAGCGTGGTTTTCACCGATTTCAGTTTCATCGATTGTTGGTTCGATTATCGGTTGCGCCCCAGCCAATTCGGGGAATTCTTCGGCTTTTGCAAGAAGTTCCTCTTCATCATCCACAGTCTCAGGAATCGGCTCGCTATTATCTTCTAAGGCAATGGTAGGAGGTCCCTGGCCGGTCAATCCTCCACTTTCAGGAATAAATGAATCCAATTGTGTGGTTCCTGCAGCCAATCTAGGTTCATCCAGAAGTCCTCCTTCTGCTGCTATTCCTCTTTGCATTGAATTCCAATTAACAGCCTGCTTGAACTTGTTCAATTGCTCTGTTGCATTGGCATAGAACTCTCTCTCNGCAGGGTCGTGCCTAGACCAGTCCATCGCTGCTAGGTCTTGACCTTTTGACCCTTCTGTACGTAATGCCATGCTGGCAGAATGTTGCATCATCGCTACCATTCTTTTTCTTGCTAATTCAGACGCCGTGCGCCTAACATTTGCTTGACGTTTTTGCATTGTTTGCATTTTTAGAGACGGACCTACGGTTTTGTAGACTTCATGGATTTCCATTTCGATAGTATCCAATAATTGACCTACTTTCGTCCAGAAATCTGTCCTCGGTAGAGGCATTGGAACACTTCGTCCGACCTGCTGCCTTAGTGTTGAGAATAATTGTTCCTCTATCTCTTTGGCCTGAGTTGGATTGAGGAAGGTCCGCTCGGCCATGCTTCTCATCGTGGCGCGGGACCCCTATCAACCCTTCAGCGGAAATCATGAACAGAGAAAACGAAGTTTCAAACCATTTGACACTGGGTTCACCTGTGGTGAACCCAATCAAACAAGCCTTCGTTCTCGTGTTTCTGATGCTGTTAGCTCCTTGGGCAGCAGCAGATGTAGCAACTTGGCAAGGACCTGTATTTTCACCGGATGATGCGGGACTAACCCCTTCTAATTCAACTTACGATGGATTCACTATTCCTACCAATTCCACAATTACTTCATCAGAATTTTCAATCGAGCCAAAATGGGTAGAATCCGGAGATAACGGCACTCTTTGGTCGGGAGATGCATCCGGATTNTCCCAAGGTAGCGTTAACGGAACATCGTACCTAACATCAAACGGAGATTTGACTCTCGCAACCAATTCAACTTACGGTCAGATGACTGACTTCGAAACCAGTAAGCCACAATTTGCATCTTGGTCTTCCCAAGGCGATGAGTTTTGGATGCCAGTAAATCTGTCAAACGTCACCTATGGTCCAAAAGATGCCACTTCAGGTGACTACGCCGCTGGTACTAATGGCTCAATTCCTCCGGGTTCGGAAGGATTCATCAGATCTCAATTTTGGCAGGTGCCCAATGTTGTTAGATACCTCAATCTAACATTCGACCGTTGGAACTCTTTGGATTCAGGAGACATTGCAGAGTTGCACTACTCCACTGACAATGGAATGAATTGGTATTCAATGGATAACTGGTCAGGAACAACTCAAGATTGGGTTGAAGAAGACTATTCTCTCGATTCAATCGCACAAAATGCAAGCACCATTGGCTTTAGGTTCTATGTGAAAACTCTCAACCAATCTAGTCCATCAGAAGGTATGTTCATCGATTCGTTCAACATTTCTAATGAAGGAGAACCACTTGCGGCATGGTTCCATGGCAATGCTAGTGGTCAGTATTCAGTTTTCGCGGATGGGGCACTAATCGTTCCAGTAGATGTGTCCGGGCTTACTGCTCCCCTAGAACTAACCTACTGGGCTAACTGGGATATTCAAGGTGGAAATCAAGATAATCTGGATGTAACTATATCACAAGACAATGGTACTACATGGACGATTATGAGTCCGCTACCCGGTGTTCCCGCGCATGGAATACCGTATGGCGGAACAACATACAATCAACAATCATATGATTGGAGAGAGTTATTGCATCCTTTCCCTCATTGGGCTGCTGGTCATGCAAATGCCTCAAACCTCTTGCTGAAATTCAGGGTACTCACAGATGGCTCAGTTAACTATGGTGGTAGTGCAATAGACGACTGGGAGGGAATAATGATTGATGACTTACGAGTTCTATCAGCGGTTGGCACGCCGAGTATGCAATCCAGATTACTCGACAATTTCACAGACAATTCTAGCCATCGCCTCGAAACTTTACAAGGATATGCAAACGATTGGCAATACATAAACTGGGAAGGGCATAATGGTCCATGGTTCGAGTTCGACTCCTTTGAGGCAGTGCAAGGCCTACCTTCTGGTTGGAGAGTCGACCACGTTCGAGGCTCCACTTCTTGGGAGAGAGGACCAATCGATAACAGCAACGGGTATGGTCCCAATTCTACAGCTTGGCCGAGTGGNAACAAAGGAATGGGAATCAATCTTGATGGGATATATTCGAATAATGTCTACACACACTTGATTTCACCAGTCTATCATATTCCAAATGGAGCTACTGCTAGATTGACATTCAATCATTGGATTTGTACAGAGGCAGTATGGGACGGAGGCTCAATTTTCACATCGATTGATGATGGGATATCTTGGCAACACTATGGCGATAACATCTCCGGTTTCTATGAAACAGTTTCTCAAATCAATCCGAATTCACCATTTTTCGGAATGGGAATCTTTGATGGTTCATCGGTGGCTAATGGATGTGGGACTTCTAATTCAAACCACACATTCAGTAGAGCTAGTGGTGATATATCCTATCTTGCAGGTAATGATGTCCGGGTTAGATTTTCATTCTTTACAGACCANTATGTGGAAGAGGATGGTTGGTACATTGACGATGCTGGAATAGTTATCGATAGATTCCGTTCTCATGGGACCTGGACTAGTCCACTGGTCAATGCACAGGATTCTGCTTGGGCAAGACTGACCTCGCTATACGAAATCCCAGATGAGACCAACATTACAGTAGACGTTCTAGATGCGAATGGCAACATAATTGAAGGGCATCAAAACCTGTCTCTTCCTTTCGATTTGGATATAGCCGCATGGGAGTATCCACAGTTGAAGTTTAGGTTGAGTCTGTCTACTTCAAATGAGACATTGACGCCTAGGGTGAAGATANTGCATCATGGCGCAACTGAATATTTCAATTTGGAAATGCTTCAAAGATTAGACCCGAACTTACCGAACTGGGTAATCAATCCAAGTCTTGCAACTTCTAATTCTTCAGAGTATCTTTTGCAGATAGAAACGCCTTCATGGAAGCCNTNTAGCGATNTNATCNTNGANTGTGATGGNAATATTTCAGCNCGCATCAATTCNATNACAGATAGNATACCGGTNTTGGTCNACCCTTCAGCACCAGTAAATATGCANGCNAACNCCATTGATGAAGNGGAATGTGGAACTATTCTANCCAATACTTTCGGTCCAGCTCAGGCCACAAGTCTTGAGATTAGAATACAGGGAGGAGAACAATTCGATTGGATAAAAATCGAGCCTGTTAGCTTGCTTGCCCCGCAGAGTCCGAGCATAGATTTAGGAGACGATNGGATCATCGATTGGGCATGGAATGGCACGTTCCACCACACCAATGAGATTCATGCATTGGAAGTAGATGGTGTTGCAACGCCTTTAGCAAATCGATCAGGTTTCAATTTAAGTTATTCACAATCCCTAAATTTCTCGATTTTACTTCCTGCAAGGAATCTTTCAAACAAAGTCTGGACTTGTGGTCAAGCGCTACACTGCTACANTGGGGCACTTGATTTCTTGACTAATGGTTCGCAAACTCCAGCGTTGAGTGAGGAGTATGTATGGGTTGAGAACTCAGGCACTTCGCATTACATGACGAGATATAACTTCCATTTCTCAGCAAGTCAGGCAACTTCATTCAAATTGCTTTCATTGAGTTATATTTCGGGATTCGAGCATTCGGTTATGATCAATTCATCACTATCTGAGTTATTTGTTCCAAATCAAGATTTGACATCAACAATGCCGGTAACGATCGCATCAGACATTGGAGGGATCATCTTTGATGGGGAGATTACACACGAGAAATCGATTATTGATACATGGATCGATTTACCTCAACAAACATTCAGACCAGGAATGATTCAGTCTGCTACATCAAGCCACGAGATTCTTGATAATGCGCCTGCACTGGAATCGGTTAAACTCAAGATTTCTACAAGTCAAAACATCGAAGATACAATCGCTGAACTAACTCTTGACAACTTGGACAATGGCGGTAGATTCATTCAGAATTCAGGGGCAGGAGTCCTAGCTCTAGACCCTTCTAACAGTTCATGGGATGGACAAAACGTTACTTGGTCACTACAAGGCAAATGGTTACTTGATGACAATGCCCGCCTGTTTTGGTTTGCTTCCGCTTCAAATGCCGGAGGAATGACTCTAGGTCCTGTGATGGCAGTTTCTGGTTCTGCCCAACATGCAGCNTCTACTAACGACCTCGAAGTAATATCATTGAACGCTTGGTCTGATAGTCGTGCCCTGCATGATTTCTCTAATCCNTTGTGGCCGNTGAATGTAATGGGCGACAAAGAAATCGTGGTATCCGGAGAGGTTAGATATTCAGGCTTAGATGGTGTCAATCCTTCACAAGATGATGTGGACGTAATTCTAAGGTTGCAAAATGGAGAACAGATTCTATCTAGCGTTTCAACGGTTATCGGNCCAAATGGTAAATTCAACACTTCACTAGTCACGCCTAATGATACCGAACTCAGTGGCTTAGAGTTGACCCTTGTGCCTATACTTCAGAACATTGGAGATTCTCAATCAAGTACTGCAAATGATGTAACGTCTAATTCACAACACATCAGGCTGATTTTAGACGCAAATAATTCAGAAGTAATATCACTGGAAATTGATGCACCAGGCGGCAATCAACACGCAGATGGACATGTTTGGCACCCCGGGCAAGATATTCCCTTGCAACTAGAAATCGCAGATGACAACGGCCTTCCAGCAAAAATGGAATTATTCTACAATAGGAGTGGAAGAGCGTGGGAATCAATCGATTTCCTTACGCCAATAGGTGCTACATACGCCGTAATCGATCTACCATTAATCGATGAGTCTAGCGTTCCACTACCTTCTGAAGAANCTGGCTGGCTCGATGTGTATATCTCGGGCACCGATTTAGCAGGCAATCCTGTAATTGGCGGAGGAGACGCTGAGCAGCCGTATGCCAGAATACACGTTCAGCCTAGATATTCGACATGGATTAACGGAGAATCCATTGGTCTAGACAAAATCGATGAAAAATTGCTACCAGGAAATACTCACAGATTCAATTTCACAGTTTCAGATGAAAATGGAATTGAATCTATCGATATGATGAGAGTAGTACTATCCAAGGATGAAGGTAAATGCTGGATAGAATGGACCCCCTGGAGTGGAGAAGTTGCTCATGATGTTGGATGTTTCATCAAGCCGCCAACAATTCAAGCAGTACAAAGATGGCAAGCTAATACTTGGGATGTTTACTTTGACTTTGAATTGCGATGGGACTTGGATGAAGAGCTAGCAGGAATCACAAACATTCCCTCTCTGAGTTTGTGGGATGAAAACGCCCCATTGGACGCCTTGTTCACATCAATAAACATTCAATCATGGTCAATACATAGCGGTATTGAATTACGAATTGTAGATGCTATCGACAAGGTAGCACCTCTTGGTGAATTCATTGACAGGGTGGCATATATCCACGGTCAAGACATTGTTGACATAGAAGTTACAGCTTTCCATATGGGTTATGATATTCCAGCTGAGAACTTGCCTTTTAGCACCACATATACAATGGATTTGATCGGAAATAATGGTTCTACTCAGTCGACAAATTCNCTGAATAGCGGTGGTGCCTCAACCGATAGGGTTGTTTTCGATTCGGCATTGTATGGATCACAAATCAAAGTGATAGTGGAACTCAGTAGTGTGTATAATCATACGACAANTGGGGATGACATAGACATAGTAATCGATGATACATCTCCGACGATTGTAGTTTCAAGCGGTCATTTGGTTACAATTGATTCTGATGAACTAGACGACGTACAAATCAAGGTTACAATGACAGATGACCATGGGCTAAATTCCGAGCCACTAATCATGAATTGGAATTATGTACGCCAAGGAAGAATAGTAGATGATTCGCAAGGCACTGCTATTATTCCAGTTGAATTCCAGAGTGTTAGGTCTAATCTGTACTCAGCAATAATCGATATGAATACGTCTTCGGATTTACAAAAAGGTGATTTNTTAATGGTCTGGTTTGAGGGTTCAGATGCTTCAGGTCGCCCGATAATTGGTGTTGGGACCAGTAATGTTGAGCCGATTGATACCATAATTCGCTGGATAGCCTACGAGCCAGAATTAGAAGATATAGTAACCACGCCTTACAGGCCAAACGTTGGCGACATCATTACTATACAATGTAAGATTCAGAATATTGGTTTGCTAGATGGGCAATCAAATTTGACTCTGATAGACGGTAAGGGGAAAGAATTGGAAAGAGTCAATTTCACACTACTTGTGAATATGGATTTNGTTCATACTTTCGAAGTAGAAGCCTGGCAAGAGGGTGAGCTTGGATTACAATTACGATTGGACGGCCAAGATTTGACCCCAGTGCCAATTTCAAATGTTCAGGTCCGGGCTGATGATGATGCTAATTCACAAGCAACGCTCCTTGGTCTCTCGGTTTTGTCNGTTTTCATCGCTGGAATATTGTTGTTCATTGCCAATTCTCGTAGGAAAAATCAGTTCTTTTTCGATGAGGAAGAATGATGTTTGATGAACTCTGGGACCGACTCAAGCCGGAGTACCCGAGTGGTCAAAGGGGGCGCACTCAAGATGCGCTGCGAAATGCTTCGTAGGTTCAAATCCTACCTCCGGCACCA
>PBXT01000085.1 GCA_002727695.1 Methanobacteriota archaeon
GGCTGGTATGTGTGGCGCAGTACTTCTTTTTGCACGAACAGAGTTTTCTGATTGAGAATACCATCGAAAATATTTCTCGTCAAAAAATAACACCTCTCCGTTTTTGCTTTGTTCGTTGTTAACCCGCACCCCACCATGCGTGATACCTACGGGGAGTCCGAGTCCACCATATAAGGCTAATCCCGAACTAGGAGATCAAGACCTAGATTTACTTACTAAATCGATTTCAATTGGAGGTATAAAAAGGGAAGCATAATTTTACGCTTCATGTTATAAAAAGAACATACTGTGACCCACAATTTTTGCTAGCTCGCCGAAATAAAAAATATTTATCGCCGATAAGAAAAAACTCAATTTTTCAAAAAATATTTTACTCAGAATAAATTGAAACCAAAAAATTGAGAATTGGATTTTATTTTATTCAAGATCAACTTTCTTTTTACCTTCGAAAATCAACAGACTGGAAAAATACATCCAAAATAATGTTATTTTAATAGCATTTTATTCTAACAAATTGAGCCTTCACTATCTAGTGCAAAAACCATGCCATCTTCTCCATGAATCACATTTTGAGGGAATTCTGGGACTTCTTTAGTCAAAATTTTGTAATCAGAATCGATGTACGTGTGGGTCAGAATCAATTGTGTATTGGGACACTTTTCTGCTAATCTAACAATATCACTTGGTTTGTGATGCTCATCAGTTTCAACCCATTCTGGAACTCCCATNTCNACTACTGCAAAACTNCANTTCNCAATTCNNTTCCACAATTCTTCACANGGNCCNGAATCGCCNGANTGTAGCATNGACCANCCNTGGTCNTTNGTCAGCATCCATCCNTGAGGCTCNACCATTGGCTCGTGNTAGACTTCNAATCTCTCNATNNNCCANCCNTCNATATTNGGGGTNTCTACCCATTCNATNCTGTTTAGCATNTCATCTAGNGAGCCAGGATANGCCANTTTNCACANTTCNNTTAGTCTCTNTCTTACNATACNNGAACCNGCNACNGTGAGCGGNCNNTCTCCNCCCCTNTCNGAGATGTATTTTCTNTCNAGAAGGAAGAATGGGAANCCGAANACNTGGTCTCCNTGNACNTGAGTAANCAGAATTGTATCNATNTCNGCTGGACTAANNCCNGCATTNCTNANACTAGCTAGTGCNGTTGGAGGGCAGTCTACGATGATGTGTTTGTCGATTAGAAGNAATGAATGCATCCTGCCTGAAGGCAAGAANGCATTGCCACTTCCGAGCAACTGAACATCGACCATTGTTGANTGCAAGTGCTTCAAGTCTAAGACATCATCGCACCTAACATTCATCTATCCCTTACAGGTGGCGGAAACCATCTGGTGGTTACTATGTCTAATTGGAGCGCAAAAAACCCGTACATGACCAAGATNACTGAGTGCTATATCCTAAATGGTGAAGGCTCTAGGAAAGAAACACGCCACGTTGTATTTGACTTGGGTGATTCGGGTCTTGACTACAAGGTAGGCGATGCTCTTGGAGTACTCGCAGAAAATCCTGCAAACACTGTTGATTTGTTAATCGAGACTGCGGGATGGGCACAAGATCACATGGTTACAACCCACAATGGCGAGAGAACACTTTGGGAAGCACTGAAGAAGGATTTTGAAATTCACAGAGTCAACAAGAAATTCGTAAAGTCGCTAACTGAAAAAGTCAGTTCTAATGGAATGAGAATCACTGTAAAGATGATTGAAAGATACCGAGAATCCGTCGCTGGACAAGGTACCGGTTGGATGAGTGGAGATTCGGCAATTGAAAGTGAACTTCTGCCTTCCATCCCTGGTGATGACCCTGCCGGTCGTGCAGAGAACCTTGCTACCGATGCAGATGCAATGGAAGATTACATTTGGTCCAGAGACTACATCGATGTATTGAATGACTTCGATGTTAGTTACACTCCTGAAGAGTTCATTGAATTAATTGACAAGTTGAAGCCAAGANTGTATTCAATTGCAAGCAGCCATGATGCTCACCCAGGATTTGTCGAGCTAACTGTCGGAATTGTAAGATACTCTCACCACGGTAGAGACAGAGGTGGATTGTGTACAATTTACATGGCTGATGAAGTTGAAGTAAACAAGACAGATGTTGGTGTATTCATGTCACCAACCAAGTCATTCGTTCTGCCCGAAGACAAATCTACGGATATTATCATGGTAGGCCCNGGAACAGGCATTGCTCCTTTCCGTGCATTCATGGAACAGAGAGTCCACGATGGTGGAACTGGAAAGAACTGGCTATTCTTTGGAGACCAATCTTCCAAGACTGAGTTCTATTACAAAGATGAAATCGAGAATTGGCTTGATGAAGGCCACATGTACAGATTCACAACCGCTTGGTCAAGAGACCAAGAAGAGAAAATCTACGTTCAGCATAGGCTCAAAGAGCACGGCGCAGAAGTATGGGAGTGGTTCGAGCGTGGAGCTTACTTTTACATCTGTGGTGACAAGCAGTACATGGCAAAGGACGTACACCGTGCGCTGATCGATATTGCGATTGAGCACGGTGGAATGTCTGAAGCAGATGCTACGCACTTCATCGAGAAGACGATGATGAAGGAACAAAAGCGTTACTTGAGAGACGTCTACTGATCCGCGTTTCCTTCGGATGGTGTTGGAACCGATACTGCGGGGATTCCTTTCTCGCGTGCACGATTTATCATAATAGTAGTCCATTTTGATTTTGGTCCAGGGAATGCTACTAGATGTGTAGCATGCTCCAGCATTTNGTCACCAAGTGAAGGTGAGGCTTCAGGACGTCCAGAATCCTCCAGTCCGCTACGAGGTTCATTCCAAGCTTCGGTGAAAATTGCCATTGGTATCGCTTGATTGTTAGCCCATCTCTCGACCAAATAATCAACTCCACTGGCCCCTCCNATGATTATCAAATCAGGATAACCATTCCATTTTATCCATTGTTCTAGCTGTTCTTCGATCCATTCGTAATTGTAGAATCTCGAGTTTCCACAAATTACCAAATTGATTACTTTGCCATCGTTATTCAAGTCTCTNCCTGCCAATCTCTCGACAGTGGACGCCCCCGTGTCAACATCTTCGGCCATATTGCTCATTTGTTTGGGTATCCTATAATAAGAACGGCAATTCGTTCCTAAGTCCGGCACAAAAAGGTAGTTTGTTTCCGTTTTCAGGCGCAAAAAACCGGGTTTTCCTATCCCAAATCAACCGCTTTCATCTTAGAATAGTTAGGTTTGGGGTAGAACATGGCATTCAAGCGTGTGCTAATTGCGAACCGCGGAGAAATCGCTTTGAGGATTCTCAGAACACTCAGGGACATGGGTATTGAAGCTGCGATTATTCATGGCAGAGAAGACCGATTGTCTTTACCGGTTAGAATGGCTGACATTGCTTATCCAATAATGAGGGCGAATCCATTAGATTCCTACCTTGATATCGAGGCCGTTNTACAGGCTGCTAAGGATCTTGAATGCGATGCGGTCCACCCAGGATACGGGTTCCTAGCGGAGAATGCACATTTCGTAAAGCGCTTGGAGGAAGAAGGAATTACCTTCATCGGACCAGCTTCGCATGTCATTACTTTACTAGGCGACAAAATCGAAGCCCGTGCGGCGATGGAANCCGCAGGCCTACCTACTGCAAAAGGTAGTAGCGAGCCGATTTCCTCAGCAGAAGTTGCCAGTGAATTAGCTGATGAAATCGGCTATCCGGTAATCATCAAGGCAGCCGCAGGTGGCGGTGGAATCGGAATGCAAATCGTNNATGCAGCGAACGAGTTTGAAGGCGCACTCAAACTATGTCAGGGTCGTGCAAAATCAGCGTTTGGCGATGATAGAGTATTCGTTGAGAAGTACATAGAAGGTGCACAACACGTCGAGTTCCAAGTCCTAGCAGATGGAGAAAAGGCGATTCACTTTGGTGAAAGATTCTGTTCAATTCAGCGTCGCCACCAGAAACTGATCGAAGAAGGTCCTTGGCTAACCGACGAGAAGAGAGCAGAAGTTGGAGCATTGGTTTGTGCAGGTGCAGAATCGGTAGGATACAAAGGTCTAGCAACATTCGAGTTCTTACGAGACAAGAATGGAGATTTCTACTTCNTAGAAGTGAATCCTAGAGTGCAGGTCGAGCACACNGTTACAGAATTGATTACTGGATACAATCTCGTAGAATTAGGAATTAGAGTTGCTCAAGGAGAAAGCCTACCTCTTANTCAAGATGATATTACAATCAGAGGTCACGCAATCCAATGTAGGCTAAATGCAGAAGACACCACCAATTTCGTTCCATCTCCGGGCCGATTGTGGGAATGCCACTTCCCATCTGGATTCGGAATCAGATGCGATACACACGCTCATCCGGGCTATGAAATGCCAGGATGTTTTGACAGTCTACTAGCAAAGCTACTCGCTTGGGGGCCGGATAGAGATTCAGCAATTCGTAGAATGAGAACAGCATTAGATGAAACTATAATCACTGGTGTGGACCATTTGATTCCACTACATCGCAGAATAATGGANGAGAAGGATTTCCTAGCTGGAGACATTACAATCGCCTACATCGATGAGCACCAAGACCTGTTGGGATGATTCTATGGATGTACTAATCGTTGGCAGCCTAGCCTACGATTCTCTTGAAACCCCTATGGGTTCACGAGAGGATGAACTGGGTGGTTCAGCGTCTTATGGAGGATTCTCGGCAGCTTTTCACAATCGCAAAAATGGCGGAAACGGTGTCGCATTGGTCGGTGTTGTCGGTCAAGATTTCAAATCACAGCATCTTGAATGGTACCGAAATTCCGGATTAGAAATTAGCGGAATTGAAGAAAACGAAGGAGAAACATTCCGCTGGAAAGGCTCCTATCATGGCGATATGGCTGAAGCCGTGACACACGAAACTCATCTCAATGTGTTCGAGAGTTTCCAACCTAAAGTTCCCGAAGAACAAACCTCTCCCAAAGTGCTGATGTGTGCCAATCTGCACCCAAGTCTACAATCTTCTGTAATATCCCAAACTAATGTCGGGAGAGTTTCGATTTTGGATTCGATGAATCTATGGATTGAAATTGCAAACCAAGAATTACGTGATGTTATGACAAAGGTCGATATCTTAATTCTGAATGATGCAGAAGTAAAGATGCTCGCTGGTGATGATAACTTGATTCGAGCAGCAGAGAGCGTTCTAGAGATGAAGCAAGGAGGAATATTGGTCGTCAAGCGTGGCGAACATGGAGTCTTAGCCATGCATCCAGAAGGAATTATCTCGATGCCATCATATCCGACTAGACAACTAACTGATCCAACTGGTTGTGGCGATTCTTTCGCAGGCGCAATGGCTCAGTATCTTACTCAAGATTCAGGCGAAATAAGCCGAAATGAACTCGCTGAATCATTGGTTCATGCAACAGTAACAGCCTCATTTACAATAGAAAACTTCGGAACTGAAAGGATTCGTAATCTATCGAGTGAAGAATATGAAAAGCGACTTTCTGAATACAGACGCATTACAAACACCTCTTGATTGCAGTATGCTCAAGAACACCCCCTAACTCGCAGGTCCATGACAGTGCTGAATATCGCAATGATTGGTAGCGATGACCTAGCTAAGGCAGTGGCCAAAGCAACAGACCAGCGTGATGTCCATACCTATGTTCACAAAGAATCGGGAGCAGATGGTCCACGGATTCTTTCGATAATTAGGCCAGCAAAAATGCCAGAAAGAATCCGCCCATTCTTCAACTCATTATGTGCAGCCCGTGTTGGTTTGCTCGAAGTTACTGGAATCGATGCCACGTTTGGTGAGGTTTTGGTTGGTTTTGCGGCAGCNGGAGTTAGTAAGGGAATTTACGTAATCAATCCTCCTCAAGGCGAGTGGATAGATGAAGACCAAGTGAAAGCATTTATCGCTCAGGCAGGCCTTTCCTCATGGGAGCAGTGTAGCGATGACGGAATCGAATTAAGGGGCGCATTATACGGTTTAATGGACGAAATTTCCAGTGATCTGGAATCGGCAAAACAAGAACCTCTAGTTGTCCCAATCGACCAGCATTTCAATGTGAAGGGAATTGGATTGGTCGCTATTGGATATGTCCAATCAGGCTCAGTTTCTGTCCACGACGAATTACATCTCCTTCCAGCAGAAGGCCCTGGAACCGTCAAGAGTTTACAGGTCATGGANGATGATGTTGAGCAAGCGGTTGCAGGAGATAGAGTTGGAATCGCCTTACGCAATACAAAGGAAGACCACCTCACGGGTGGTTCTCTAGTCATTCATCCTTCTGTTGAAGATAAGAACAAGGGAATCTCAATTCCTTTATGCCTCGACAAGCATGAGAAAAGTAAGGTCGAACTCAGTATTTCTCCATTCCAAAAGAGAGTTCTTGCAGTGGGCGATGTTATCCATGCCAGCGTTGATTTGCAATTCGTAGTAGGAAGGGTAGAATCGATTGACTCAGGACTTGAGGTGGCATGGGAATCGCCTCTATTCATCCGCAAANAAAACCCACCAGTAGTCCTTCTTGCTCAACTCGATTCNAAGCCTAGAATCATGGGTAGCGCAAAGTTGACTCGGCTTTCGTAAATCACCTCGAAGAACGCCCCCTCCATAGGAGGGGAAAACGGTGGGTTCATAACCTCGGGATTAACTTCGACATTTCGGGATGCTTATGGACACGAGGCCAGAGGGGCTCGGTGTCAATGGAGCGGGGATAAAATTCCGCTCGTTGTCACTGGGAGGAGTTCGAGGTAAGGTCAGGACGACCTTAAACGAGAACCAGGTCTCATTTGAATCCCGAAATGGACATGCTCTTGACATCCGTTTGGATGCTATCAAAAGAGTCCAACACCATGACACTACTCTGGTGCCGGGATGGCTTGCAGTCGTCGGCTTAATTTTCATCTGGGTTGCATGGAGGGGGGTTACTGGGAAACTACAGGCTCTTCTCGGGGCGGCTGGCTTAGTACTTTCAGCAGCCCATTACATCACAAAGCAACCGACTCTAATTATCGATACAAATGCAGAAGATTGCCACGTAGTGTACGGAGCAGATCTAACAATTATGCGATTNTGTGCATTGATCCAGCGTATCCAAAACGGCATGACTTTGGAGGAAGCTAAAGCAAGCGTGGATAACATGGTTAGCGATTCTGACTATCCTCGCTCAATCAATAGCGATGAACTAGAAGTGATTCCAGAACCGACAGAAGTATTCCCTTCTGCCGTAATTTCTCACTTCATTGATTCGATGGATGAGGAGGAAGTATTCGATGCTGAAGTCATCAGTCCAGCGATTGCTATTGATGACCTAGATATACCAATTTGGGAAGATGAGCCTGAAATCGAATCACAAATGGAGCCACAGATTTCAGAGGGACTTCTGGCTCGCTCAAAGTCCAACTTATTCACTCAAAGAAACCAGGTCATGCAAAATGGCTGGCAACAACCAGCAAATCAGCCGGCCTACAATCAGGTCCACAGGACTGCCCCTACAGGCCTTCCATCTTACGAAATGATTCATCAGCATAACACACAGCCTGCTTACTCGCAACCGTTGCCTCAGCAACCGACTCCGCCACCAACCGAATTTTTGCCTTCATTTGTTGGAGCAAGCGGTGTCCACGTTCCTAACGCAGGACCAGAATCATTCTCATCTCCAGACACTCCATTGCAGCCAGTTGTTGAAGAAGAGCAACCCTCCCTTGTTGCGTCCGCTCGCAGAGAGGCTCCACTCGAAGCGGAAATCATACCNGAAGAGGTCAAATCTCCAAGAGACCTTTATCCAAACATGACTAAGCTGGTTGCCAAGCCTAAGAATCGCCGAATCAAGGTTCGTAAAAACAGCACTAGAGCGCTACGCGGTAGGTCTGTAATCGCTGAATTAATCAGTCCAACAATTGGTAGGGCTAGTAAAATATCGAAGAGATTTTTGCGAAAGCGACCAAAGGGCCGTACTGCTGATGCCATTCGTTTGCAGGCTGAAAACAGCCGTCAATCCCAGGTTGCAGAATCCATTCAAAATCTAGCAAAGAGTAATGGTGGNGACGTCAGTGATGAGGAAGTCGACAGAATGATGGAACANATCAGTCCGAAACCAGAGATTCCTTCAAGTTTCAAAGACTTAGTTAGTTCAGATACTAGGAGCCCAGAGGATGTAGCATCAATTCCAAGAATTGATGACTGATCACTTATTTTTTCTAGAAAGCATGTGCTCTCTAATTCCCTTTGCAGTCTCCCAATCAGCCTTTTCTTCATCTGTTTCAGCACTGAATTGAGGGATTGGAATAGGGCGCATCATTGAGTCGATTGCAATCATGAAGAAATAACCCTGACAAATTTCGGTCTTTGTCCAATCAGATTTGCTCATTGCCCAAGCGGTTACCTTCGCACAAGCGGTTCTGTTTGAAGTGAAAACAACTTTTCCAGTCACTTCAATTAAATCTCCCTGNTTTGCTGGTGCCTTGAACTCTAAAGTATCGATAGAAATGGTTACGAATTCTCTGTGTGCGAATTTTGCACATACGATGCCCGCAGCCTTATCCATTAGCGATAGTAGTCGACCACCAAACAAAGTGTTGTATGAATTTGTATCCTGAGGAAAGACTTCCTCAATTAGGGTTACAGGTTCTGTACTATACGGTTGCATTGGTATCTGCTGTTGGCATCAACTCCTTGAATCCATGTACTAATTCCCCATATTATGCTAAGATTTGATGAGGTATAGGATTCGCCACCCAACTATGGCCGGCGTTTGTGTTGCTCTAGTAAGCGGGGGTATTGACTCCCCCGTCGCTGTAGCACGCATGCTAATGCAAGGTTGGAAAATATTCCCGGTTCATGCATCTCAGGAACCAATAACGGGTCCAGAAGCAGAAGAGAAAACTATTGCATTACTACGATATTTGTTAGATAGCGAAGGTAAGCTTGGAGAACTTGCTAGAA
>PBXT01000086.1 GCA_002727695.1 Methanobacteriota archaeon
GAAGAGTACGAAAAAAAGAAGGCTGAGGGTAAGTTTCATTGATGTCTGTGCAAAGGGCCCCCTTTGCTCATACGGGTAAGCAGAGGGTAGAGTTGTATATGGCCCACTGCAAACCGTTGTTAACGTCATTATCTATGCACGAGGGCTATATAGAGAAACCCTTGTACTCAATACTAAAATGATTATTTGAAACTCAATGCTAAGATAGAACTCTTTACCGGTCTTAAGTATAAATATCAAAGGCGTATGCAACAACTATGAAGCGTATTTGCGCGGTAATAATAGGAACAATCTTAGTTGGATTTTCTTTTCTCCCGATGACTCACATTGAGAATAATGAGAGATTGGAAAAATCGCTTTCACTCAGCACCAGCGGTTCGCAAAACAATACTGAAAGTTTGTATCTTGATTTGACCAGTTGGCATCTTTCTGAAGGGGATTACATTAATTATTCAAATTATGGCGATGACTATTTTCAATTGTTAAACAACAGCGGCCATAGTCCTGAATTAACCTCTTCATCTTTCCAAGCAAATGTCCTCGAAGACAGGCCTTGTAACTTCGGAGGAACTGATGCTCTTTGTCACGTAATCTCACATACGGCTAGGGGGAACATCACCTGGTATGAGGTAGACAATCATCATGATGGCCACGATGACCATGACGATCATGATGACCACGATAACGAAACCCTAACTCCTGAGACAGTTCTAGAACTCTTTGATACAAACAATGATGGAAATTTGTCATGGGAGGAATTCTGGGATTCATGGGAAGATAGCCAAGAGGGTGAAGACGGTCAAGAAGAGATGTCAGCGTTGATGGAAATTTTCAATGAGAGCGATATAAACAACGATGAACTCCTAGACGTCAATGAACTTGAAGGATTCATCGACAAAGTAGGGGAATTTGAAGAAATGGGAGATGACCATGATGGGGATGCAAGTGAGAATGGCGAAGATGAGGGATATTCCGTGATGATTATCGACACGATTGAGTGGAATCAAACAACTCAAATTTATACCGATTTCTCGGCGTCACGTGTCGATTTAACCGTGAAATTCAGTATTTGGGAGTTTGATTTGGATACAGGAGATTTGTTACATGAATCGATTTACTGGGAAAATGAAACACACTTGAGTTCCTTCACTGGAATACCTGAATACATTACTGTTGGCTCACAATGGATTGAAGAGATTGAATCTACTATCTACGTTAGTTACCAAGACAACCATGGCCATAGTAATTCAGATACTTGGCAACAATTGGACAATATCTCATACATTCTTACAGAGGATTTGGAAATTGAACTACCTCCTAATCAAGCTACAAACTCACAAAAAAATGTGTCAATGAATCTGTTTGCAATTGAAGTGGATGATGGTGAAAACATTGTAACTCAGGTTGCTAACGACTTTTTCAAATACAAATATTTCAACTTCGAGNTAACTCANGATAANACTGCTAATCAACAAAATCAAACAGGTGGCCAAGATGGTGAACACGACGATGATGACCACGGAGACCATGATCNCCANAGCCATGTGAATTACTATTCATACACAGATTTAGTAGTCGATTCCTGGCATATTTCAGCATATATTCCAGATGATGATGGAGACGGCTTGAATAACTCGGTTGACCAGTGTCCAGATGGTCAAATTGATTGGATATCCAATTCCGAGACAGATTTTGACGGCGATGGCTGTAGAGATATTGACGAGGATGACGATGACGATAATGACGGCTTTTTGGATATTCGGGAAAATGAATGTCTATCTGATCCACTCAATTCAACATCTATACCTCTAGATAATGATGGAACTGGTGAATGCGATGCATTAGACGATGATGACGATGATGATGGAACTCGCGATGTCGATGACGCATTCCCATTTGACTCATCAGAAAGCAAGGACAATGATGCTGACGGTATAGGCGACAACGCAGATTTTGATGACGACAACGACTCTTTTCTCGATTCAGAAGAGATTCNATGTCTAAGCGACCCATATGATGAACTATCAATTCCGAATGACCTNGACCAAGATTTGTTATGTGATATTTTAGACTCTGACGACGATGGAGATAGTTATTCAGATGCCTTTGAAGCTGAATGTGAATCAGACAGTATGAATGCTACTTCTGTACCTAAAGACACAGATTATGATGGAAATTGTAACTTCCTAGATAATGATGATGATAATGATGGGTGGCCAGATCTAACTGAAATTAGTTGTCTTAGCGACCAATTGAATTCGCAAAGCATACCCTCAGACTTAGACGAAGATGGTGTATGTGACGAACTTGACACAGACCTCGATGGAGATGGAGTAAACAATTCTGAAGATTCATTTCCACTTGACCCCAATAAATCATCAGATAGTGTTGCAGGAGAACAAGATGATTCAAGTGTGATTACATACATAGTTGCAGTAGCCGTGATATTTGGATTACTGGTAGTAATCCTCTCATTGAGACGCAGAACCTCGTCTCAGAGTTATGAAAATGAAATGACTCAAGTTGAGGTAGAGCAAGAATATGATCGGTTTGTTGACGAAAACGGAACTCACTGGTTGCGTAAATCTGATGGTAACCTTCTGTGGTGGAATGGCTCAGAATGGATAGAGTATAGCCGTTAATCAAATATCGAATAATCAAATTCTCACTCAACATCAAGGCAGCCGTAGACTAGGGGGCCCGTTGTGCAAGCGGGCGACCATAACGGTACTCTATACAACGCCCGCATTACATAGGAGCCTCTTTCGAAAATAGTTCCGCGAAAGTTACTAACTGGTTTTTGAGGATTTAAACACCCCAAAATCAATTAAATACCCTAGATTTCTTTTAGTCATGAGAACCGCTCAAGAGTATTATATTGGCGCTTTCAGTGCAGATAATCTCTTTGGATTCAGGATGATCATTTCTTTCAGCTCCCTCCTAATACTGCTTTACTGCATAGGCTTGGCAGCTTTAGTTTGGCGTGCTAAAGCAAAAGGATTTGAAAACAAATTTATGGCCGTTCTACTTGTATGTGAAGGCATAAAGGCCACATTCATAGTATCGCAAGTCACGCCTTACATTAGAAGATATGAATGGCTCCAAGATATATTGTGGCATTGGACTATTGATGTGTTTTTCACAGCACATATTACAGCCATAATTATGTATCTATGTATACCGATTTACTATCGATTAAATCGTCTCAGTTTTATGCACAAGCNTTCATTCAAAAAGCATGCGTGGTATATTGCTCCTGTTCTAGGAATTACAATCTGGTTGTTGATTAGAACAGTGCCTGAATTCTATGTTTCAGACGCAACATGGGTCGTTTGTGAAGAGGGTAAAGAGCCAACAACAGATCGTTGGTTTGGTTATGATGATGAATGGGAGCAAGGCATCGAGGATGTTTTCAAGGAAACTGGAGATTGTACTGCAAGCTACGAAACAACGGTGACAACACAGCCTCCTGGTTTATGGGCCATCGCTTTAGGTTCGCCTCTTGTCTCATTACTAGCCTTATTTTTCATACGTTCTTCAATAAGGTCATATCAGGAAGGTGACAACCCAGACTTTAGTAAAAGCCTCACTTCAAGATCCCTTTACATTGGATTTTTAGGAAAGGTGATTCTGCTTTTGATCTGGCTTGGACTGCTGGTACTAATCTCAGTGGTAAATGGAGGCCAGGTGACATTCGTTGATGAAACTCTTTGGAGATATGGNGANCCTAATTTCACAGAACGANTGTTATTCTTTGCNTGGATNTTCTCCCTTACTTTAACACCAGCAGCNATTGCTTTTGAAGCGATGATGTTCGTNCACGCAACCTTGAAGGATACAGTATTTGGAATAGACAACAACCTTCGGAAGACATTCACAACAGCAGTATTTACTGGTCTGGGTGTAATTTCCTTCATTGTTGGAAGTGAACTAATGGAGAGTGTAATTGGATATGGGGCTGCTGGAGGAGTCTTTGTCGGTTTATCCCTGCTTGTTGTAAGGAAACCTATTTTGGTAATTTTAGACAAAGCATCTAATCGCTTCATACCTTCTACCCATACACCTGAAGAATTGGCATATCTAGACGCATATGCTACAGCAATGGAAGATCTAATTATCACCGCTGAAGAAAGGAAAATACTGGATACTGTAGCCTCCACATTCGGTCTGAATGAACGCATTGTTAAACAATTAGAAGACGAATATAATTCTGCTCTTGAGGAAGAATGATTTGTTCGGGAAACTACGTTTCTGGTGAATTATTCAAATGGAATAAAATCAATGGTTTCCCTTATGCTCGAATACGTCCATATTGGTACTCTTGTATCGCGAGCGGGGCTAGGCCGATTTGGCATTTCGACAGACTTCTACGAAGTTTTCGAACATTTCTTTTCCAAATTCAGAATCGTTAACCTCTGGATGAAATTGTAATCCGAACCTAGTGCCTTCTTCATTTTCCATACCTTGGACCTTGCATGAATCAGAAGAAGCTGTGATGAAGAAACCGTCGGGAACGATGTGGACCTCATCATTGTGACTTTCCCAAACGGTTTGGGTTTGTGCTGTATTGGCAAAAATCACTCCTCCGCCGTCAACCAATTCGATGCTCATCGCTCCATATTCCGGCTCAGGGGACTCTCTAGCATCTCCCCCATAGTGCCTGGCCATGAATTGATGTCCAGCACAAATCCCTAGGATTGGAATATCTAACTCTAAGAATGCTGCACAATTACCCAATTCTCCGGACAACCCAATCCTAGCAGCACCTCCGGACAAAATCAATCCGTCGAGTTCTCTAAGATCTTCAATCGGAGTAGTATTTTCGATAATCTGGGTATCTACGCCGAGATATCTCAACATCCTCCATTCACGATGAGTCCATTGGCCTCCATTGTCAACAACATCGATGACTAGTTTGCCCTCTCCCATGTCATTAACGTTACATGTTACGCCCATGAACATTGCTTGTGACAAAGGACACCTTCAAAGAGGAGAGGCCGGTCGCGCAGATGAGCGTGAACGCCATGGCTGACCTTACTGTAGACTACAAGTGCGCAAATTGTGGTACAATTCAGAGTTTCACTCGTGACCGTGAAGGAAAGTGGCAACCCGCAATGACATGCAAGCATTGTGGAACCCGCATTTTCATCAAATTGCGAAGAACTGGACACAAAATCTTGGACGCAGAGTGAACATATTTCACCGAGGGGTTGAAAGACCCATTCGCTAACATTCTAATTGATGGCATCTTGGCTCGAGTCATACGCACCTCGTCGGTTCGACGAGTTAGCTATGGGCGAGTCAATTCGAGAGAACCTCGAGAGAGTTTCGGTCCAAGCCAATCCTCCTCATCTAATTTTAGCCGGCCCAGCAGGTGTTGGGAAGACGGCCGCTTGGAGATTGGTAGCGAGACAAATCCTGGGCCCTTCTTGGAAATCAACAACCCATGTATTACAAGCAAGAGACTTAGCCAAAAGCGCTGGCGCCATGAAAAAATTCGAGGAATTTTTGCGCCCCGAGGGAACATCATCAGGAGATACTTTGGCTGGGCGTTCTTCACTAGATTCGTTTGATGCAAATCTAACTCAAGCAGCGGAAGGAGACGCCCCTCCTGCTGGGAAGGAAAATAGGGAAATCAATACGGTTGGGGAAAGTTACGTCTCACGCCTAATTATCATTGAGGATGCAGACCATTTGGGCCCGACAAGACAACCATATTTGCGAAGAATGATGGAATCCACATCCTCTACTTCGCGCTTTATTTTCACAGCAAGGTCGCCTTCTCGTATCATTGATGCATTACGCTCTAGGTCAAAACAAATTAGAATCCCTTCTGCACCAAATAAAATCATCACCAAGCGACTCGAAGAAATTGCAAACAAAGAAGATTTAGCTCCAGTTAGGGGGATTCTTGGAGATATAGCACACGTATCCAACGGTAATCTCCGTAGAGCAGTATTCCTGCTCGAATTATTGGCGCGAAAAAAGAATCTTCACGACAGGAAAAAATTGCAAGACGTAGTTGCTGCAACAACAATAGTTGGAGTACAGCGGGTATTCGAAGAAGCACTAAGAGGAAGAGTTCACGATTGGCGTTGGGAAAAACAAGGAGGCCGCAATAAGCGTGTATTGAAAGGAGCACTAGGCGCTCTTGATGAATTGATGAACGAACATGCATTAGAGGCAGAAGACGTTGTTATGCATCTACACCGCTTGTTAACCACTGGCCGATTATTATTGGATGAAAACATGCTTTGTGAGCTATTGGGGGCATTAGCAGATTGCGATGTTAAATTACAAACTTCAATGCACGGAAGGGTGCAATTAGAAGAATTCCTGCACAGAGTGAAGGAAATCGCTGCAACACAATCAGTGTAGGCGGACACGGCAGGATTCGAACCCGCGATCTGTGGCTTAGGAGGCCACCGCCTTATCCAGCTGGGCCACGTGTCCATGCGGAGGGGCGAGGAACCCTT
>PBXT01000087.1 GCA_002727695.1 Methanobacteriota archaeon
AGCGTCTTCTAATCACCCATACGCTCAGGCAGTAATCGCCTTAGCAGAAGATGAGTCAATCAAACCACTCGAACTAACCGAAATTTCCGATATCAAAAATGGAATCTCTGCCAAGTTGAAAGGCGATGAAGTATCAATGGTTAGGGCCGAGAAATCAATGGTCACTGGAGCATTGCTCAAGTCCCTGGAAAATGCATTGCAACAAGGGCATGGTGCTAGTGTGTTGATGAAAGATGGAAAGCAAGTCGCACTCTTCACCTTCGTACACGATGACTTGAGAGAAGGCACTGATGAATTGGTTAGTGCATTGTATGCAAAGGGAGTTAATGTGGAAATTCTCTCGGGTGATAATCAAGACGCTGTTAATGCACTGGCAAGAAGCATAGGTGTCGATGAAAATGCAGCTAGAGGAGAAATGACTCCTGAAGGCAAGGTCAATTGGGTACAGAAAAGGTCTGAAACCCATATCACAATGATGGTAGGAGATGGCTTCAACGATGCCGCTGCTATGGCGGCAGCAGATGTCGGAATCGCAATTGGAACGGGCGAATCTGCGAATCTCGAAGCAGCAGATGTTCTCATTCCGGGGGATGATCCGAGACTCATCTCTGATTTGGTATCCTTAGCAAAGAGAACACATTCTATTCTAATTTGGAACATCTACTATTCATTGGCAGTAACTCTATTCCTAGTGTATCTGGTTCTTGCAGGAGTTAACGAGAGCTTAGCGATTGGAGTACTGGTTCACGAGTTGAGTGTTATTGGAGTAATTATCAACGGAGCACGTCTTTCTGGAACGGGTGGAACTCTGATGTTAATCAAGGACATTTTCTATTCAATTTGGCAGGGAACTTTGGACTCTTTCAAGGCATTATATGATTCAATTTAATCATTGAAACAAACGCTACCTTCAAGCCTCATGGATTGTAGCAGGTTACAACGGTGAACCCTAATGGCGAGAATCCATGCTGACCCGGTTAGTACTTCTTTGATGCATCCTACTCGTCGCGCACTGTACGTAGCACTGTTAGAAGCGGACGAATACACAACTGTCCAATTGCAGGAAATCGTGGGTGTAGACCGTTACAATCTATACCACCATTTGAGGAAGTTAGAGTCCTTGGGTCTTGTAATGAATCACAGAGACCAAGGCCGAACCCGCTGGTGGTGTGTGATTAACAGAGTGCCTCTTCCAAGCGATGGAAACTCCGCTACTAGTCAGAATTCGCTTGCCTCAATCGACCTGTCAAATCCAAGAGTACAGGCTGCTGCACGAAATATGCTCAGAGAATTGGCATCACTTTCTGGCACAGAAATCGATCTGGAATCGGCAACCCTTCAAAACTTGGAAATCATTGGTCGCAGAAATTGATTCGTAACATCTCTCAAGAATGATAACTAGGTGGGGCAAGTAATGTCGGACGAAGAAACAACACCTGGAATTGAATCCAGAGTCCCTGCTCCCGACTTGTCCTGTCCTAAATGTGACAATCTACTCCCAAATGGATTAGGAATCATTACCTGTGTTATGTGCAAATCGCAGGTAAAGGTGGAACACGAGGGCACCCGTCGAAAGTGGCGAGAAGAGAAAATCAGTTGTCCAGAATGCTCGAAAGTTCTAGTCTGTGGTGTCGGAAAGAGACCGGCTAACTTACAATGCGCATCATGTCATGCTCACTTTGTTCTGAATCCAAATCGGCCGAAAATTGAGATTTCTTGCCCTTCCTGTGAACGTAAACTCAGGATGAACAAGAGACCTGGTGAGAGAGAAATTTCCTGTCCTGCATGTGAAACGGAGTTCAAGATTTCATTCTGAGGGGATATTGTGAAGACAACTTACAGGATGATGGGAATTGCAGACTACATCACAATCGTGAATGGTTTGCTAGGAACTATGGCCATCTTCTTCCTCTTGCTCGCTGTTGATGATATGGGCGAGCCATATACCGAAGGTGGAGTTTTGACCGATTATATCTGGGCTGCAATGCTTTGCATCCTTCTTTCTGCTTTGGGAGATATAATCGATGGACCCATTGCCCGCAGATATTCAAAGAAGCAATTGCTAGGCGGTTCACTAGACATTATGTCGGATTCGATTTCGTTTTGCGTTGCCCCCGCATTGATGGTATTCACGATGTTTGGTCGCTGGGGTGAAGCAACTCCGATTTGGACCATCAGCCTAGCTCTCGCTTGCTGTTGGCTAATCGCTTGTGGAATGTTGCGCCTAGCAAGATTCCAGCACGATGAGGGTGGATATGTACCATATTTCCACGGGCTTTCTTCTCCTGCTAATGCAATGCTCATTCTTTCAGCAGCTGGGTTAATCTGGCTTCAACCATCATCTGGNTANGGTCCTGATTTGTCNACATGGAGTTGTGACATGTGTTTTGGTGAGGGAGAGCATCCATACCTTGATTTCATTATTCTTCCAATTTTGCTGATCAGTGGCGGATTGATGATTTCTGATAGGAAAATGTCGAAACTTAAATCCGGCATTCCATTGAAACTGTCAGTTGCTCAATTTGTTGCAATATTGTTTGCTGTAATCCATGCAATGCTACTTACACAAAAGACCGATGTTGCAGAGGACCTTTCCGGNACTACATTCACCATGTTCATGTTCGGAGTATCACTGTTTTTGGTNCTAGTNTACATCGTNTTAGGGCCACGTTTAGTAGNCCTTGAAGACTCTCTTCGAGAACAAGAGTAGTGGCAGATGCGAATAGTCGTATAAATCGCCTCGCGAAGCATTGACTACATCGCGCTCCTTATCTATCATGAGAAGGCCATGCGNTANNGGATGGGATATTATGAGTGCTAGCGATAGCAAGTCAGGAGCAAAGAGTGGNNTGAGGAGAAGTGGTTCTNCNGGCCAAGTTGANCTNTCCGCATTACGTGCACAATTTACGTCTACTCCGTCCCCATCNNTGGANCAGACGNTAATGNAAAATTCACGTTTCCGTGAGGANGAAAAACTCCGCGCNAAGTTNAGGCGNGAAAGCAAACTGCGNCGNGAAGCTNTAGCAGAAAGNATNTCCTTGATGCAAGATAACATGGCAACCGATATTTCTCGNCAACATGAAATGACNCTCAGTGCCTTNGAGANCGAACTCAGAGGACAGATGGAAGAGGAATTGTCACANTTGGAATCCGAGGCATTAACCCGNGAGGAAATTCGTCTAAGNGAAATGCATGAAATGCGTTTNGAGAGAGAGATTCAAAGTTTGAAAGAATCNCTTGAGGTAGAGCAAAGTCGCAAGNTNGAGGANCACCGAACCGCAGTNATNTCTCAATTGGAAAGCCAACTNTCNGATGAGCANCGCAGNCGCNTNTCNTTCCAAAGAGAGAGATTAGAAATNCAATTCAATCAGTCANTNCAAAGAAAAATNCGNGANTTGGANGCAACCATCCAGAAAGAGATGGAAAGCCGCTTCGAAGAATTAGAATCNAAAGAAGTCGAGAANTTAGAAGAGGTTCAAANCCAAAAANTNGCAGANAGAGAAGAATCTCTACGCCGAGGTATTCGAACAAGACTNGAGCAACAACTCAAACTNCGCTTGAAGCAAAGAGAAGCAACNATGCGTGCTGAATANGAAAGACGTAGTCTAAGGCTNGAGGAAGANATCGCNTCTTCNATCCAAGAAGAATTNGAATCAAAGNTATCNTCTGAAACTAAGGANTTAGAAGAGAGNATGAGACAAGATGTCGAANTNGCAGTNGCTCGNAGAAGAGAAGGNCTNAGAGGCGAAGTCGAAAGGCAATTAGAAGCAAAGTATGCTGAAAAATTGTCTGAGAGAAAGAGNAGACTNAGNGAAAAATATGATTTGACCTTCTCCAAAGCAGTCGACGATATTTCACGTTCAATTGAGGGGGAAATCGAATCCGAACTTGAAGCAAGGATGGATCAGGAATTCGCAGCATATCGTAATGCAAGAGAAGCTGAAATCCAAAACCGTCTTGCACGATTCAGATACGAAAGAGAAGCAGAATTACATGACCAGATGTCTGATAGATTTGAATCTAAGAAGACCGATTGGGCTGAGCGCCTAGAATTAGAATTCAAGGCGAGAGAGTCTGCAGCACGTAAAGCCATCATGTCTGAAATTGATGGCCGACTACGAAATGAGAGAATTACACACGAGACCGATCTCGACTTGCTAAAGGAAGAAACCGTCCTCGAACTAGAAGCAGAGATGGAGGAACGCCTAGCAGAGTTCAGAGCACGCAAGGAAGAAGAAGTTGCGACTCAATTGGAGAGACAACTGGACAAGCGCGAGGAAATCATGCGCAACAAGGCACTCATCGAAGTGCGAAAGCGTGAGGCAAACATTCGTGCAGAAATCGAGGCTCAATTGGGCGTCAAGCGCGCAGAAATCCGTGACAGACTATCTTCATTGACTCAACAAATGGACGACTTCAAGACCATGGCCGAAGTCAAGATGAGAGAATCCATTGAGTCGAAGGTTCAAGGTGAAATCGATGCTGACGAAGCAAGACTTGCAGAACAGCAACAAGAATTTGAAAGCCTCAAATCGCAGGATTCTAGGGCAGAAAAGCGCCAATCATGGCTGCAAGCAATATCTGGGCAAGGAACTCAAACTCAGCAACCTCAGATGGGTGTGGACCCTAGTGCACTAGGTGCAAGAACAGGCTCCCTAGGAGCAGCGGCAGGCCGCCAAGCACGAGGAGCACTAGCTCAAGCAGCAGCACAGCACACCCCTTCGATGGGATTAGCAGGAATGAGAGCACCTCGTTCAGCAGCCAAAGCTCTCAGTGGTGCTCAGCCTATTGCTAGACCGGTAAAATCACCTATCGGCGGTGGATTAAATCTACCTGGTTCCTTAGGTAATTTGCCGCAACCGATCCAACCAAAGGTTGTTCGTAAACCGGTAATTACAACTCCGAAAATAGAGCCTCCTCCTGTAAAGGCTCCTGAAGTCATTGCGCCTGCAGTAGAACCAATTCCAGAAAAGGTGGCAATCGCTCCGAAGGTTGAACTTGAGATTCCCGAGGAGCCAGAGGCTCCAGAAGTCGAAGTAGTCGCACCTGTTGTTGAAGAATTAGAGGCAGAAGTAGAGACTCAAGTCGAGCCAGTGATTGAAACAGAAATCGTTGAACCTGAAATCGAATCTGTTGAAGAAGTAGTAGCAGAAACTACTGAAGAGATTGTCGAAGAAGTTCAAAAGATTGCAACCTTGACTCCAATCAAGAAACTCGAAGTTCCTAAGCCTGTTCAGGCAGAAGAAACAGCCGTTCTAAGGCCGGTTACCATGAAGGTGCTAACACCAGCCAAGAGAAGAGGCCCTCCTCCATCTTCAGCACCTGGACAAAGGCCCGGCCCTCAAGTAGAGAAAGAGGCAACAGCGACCCTAAAACCTATCAAGAAATTAACTCCGGTAGACTCTTCAAGCAACGATTTGAACATTGAATCAAATGAAGATTAAGCAATAATGCTCAAACACTTCACTCCGAGCGATTCATAGGTCTGCCGTTCTTGGGAGTAGTTATGAGGAAAGCAATCGCTGTTCTTCTTGCACTGTTACTGATACCTGCAATACCAACTGCAGAAGCAGAATCTAATCTCTTAGAGGTAGGTATTGTTGATACAATAGACGGTAGATTCGTTCACACTTCTTTTTCCTCTTCCTCGACCATGATTACCTTAACTACCACGGGTAATTTATCAGAGCATTTCTGGGGTAGTGGAGAACTGATAACTCAATGGTCAATTGAATTGAACACGACTGCCAATTCAGCCACTCCTGATGCTACAGGATTACAAATTGCAGTAGCACACACTGGCGGAGTATACATCGTCAACACAGAATTGAAGATTGTAACCTCGGAGTACAATACATCAAATTCAGTAGATGCAGTAGCATGGGATTCCGAGGGCGAGTTATGGTTCGGCTTCTATGGAGGAGAGAGGCGTGCAAAGGAGTTTGATTCACTCCAAGAAACAGGTGAAACTACTGAAGCTCACAATACTGCAATGACAGCGATGACAGTTATTTCTCAAGATAGAATCGTCACGGGTGGGCGAGACAACTTGGTCAAGATTTTCTCACAAGAAGGTGTATTGCAGAACAGCCTCTCAGATTTCTCATCTTATCCTACCAAGATTATCAACGACGGTAATGGTAACATCATTGTTGGATGTGCCAATGGTGACCTGTTCCGCTACGACTTTACAGATTGGTCAAAAGAGGAAACATCAATCTCCAGTGGACAAAGTATCATTTCGATCAATATCGCAGACAATGGAGATATCATGGTAGGGACTCAGAATGGTAAATTACACGTAATCGACGATTCTACATTTACCGAGAGCGATGATTACTCGTCCGCAGGCAGAGTAGTGATGGGAGTATACGGAGATTCTGGAGAACTATACATCATTTCCACTTTCTCGTCCTCCTCAAAAATCAGGTTGTATGATTTAGACACTGACGGAGATGGAGTTACAGACAGCCAAGACCATTTCCCTCTTGATTCCTCACAAACAGAGGACTCAGATGGCGATGGCTATGGTGATGACCCGGATGGCAACAATTCGGATGAATTCCCAGAGGATGTCTCACAGTGGGCAGATTCTGACGGTGACGGATATGGGGATAATCCAGATGGGAATAATTCTGATGCTTTCCCTGCTGACGCAGGTCAATGGATCGACTCTGATGGCGATGGATACGGCGATAACATGGGTTCAGAAAATGGGGATAGGTTCCCCGATGACCCAACACAATGGGCTGATTCTGATTTCGATGGCTACGGAGATAATATCAACGGAACCGATGGTGACGTATGCCCTGATGAGAACGGATTCTCCACAATAGACAGAATCGGTTGCAAGGATTCTGATAGTGACGGATATTCCGACCCTACAGATGATTGGACCGTGGCAGACGGAGCTGATTTCGCAATCTATGATGTTACTCAGTGGAAGGATTCTGATGAAGATGGCTATGGAGATAATTTGCAGGGCAATGACCCAGACGCTTGCCCGCTATTGTGGGGCAATTCAACTAACGCTTACATTCCGGAAATCTCAAACGATGGTTCGCTAACATTGACTTATGTTGTAATCGAGAAGTTTGGATGCACTGACAGTGACGGAGATGGTTTCTATGATGATGGTGACGATTTACCAAACGATGCTAGAGATTACATCGACTCAGACGGCGATGAAATCGGTTTCAGTATGGATTACAATGATTCAAACAGACTAGTTCAAACCCTCGAAGACCACTGCGCAATGGTAGTTACTGATGAAACAGAAAAATGCCAGGGAGTCAGAGACGCCGACTACCAAAATTATCTTGCAGATAAGGAAGCATCTGGGGAGAATGCATTGAACTATTACGCCTGGAGAAATTCTGCACAATCTGAAAAAGAAGATGCAAAGTCAAGCGACCAGTACTTGGATACTGCGAAGGAAATCCTACCATTCCTCGGTGCTGGATTCGCTGCAATCGTTGCAGTTCTGTTGATTTATGCTGGTATTGGTAAGGCACGGCGTCGCAGAGCACTGGTTAAGACATACGGCGCACCATTCGCAGATGGAGAGAACAGTGCTGAAGATGAAGCACTGGAGGGCAAGGCTGGATTGTCAGCATCAGGTGGAGTCGAGTCAGACAAGTATTGGGACGATGAGATCGAACCAATGGAAGTCGGTGATGATGGAAATGAATTGGGAAGTGGATTCGATGATATTGATATCAAGGGAGATGGTGAATCTACAGAATCATCTGGAGTTCTTGAAGAATCAGCTTCCTTAGAAGAATTGGCTGGATTGCCTCCACAAACCAGTAAGGAAGAGATCGACCAGAAGGAGTCTCAGCCTGCACCTGTGCAGCAAGCACCACCTGAAGCACCACCTGTGCCTGCAGAAGGTCTACCTGAAGGCTGGACAATGGACCAATGGAAATGGTATGGCGCAGAATGGCTTGCTAAGCAAGGTAAGTGATTAATCAGATCGCCAGACAATAGGTAGGCTTGATTTCAATTCACCCAGTTTTTTCCCAGAATACACTGATGAGCCTTCTACTTTGAGTGTACTTGTGATCAACCACAAAATAGCATTCCAACTCTTTGGTGATGCGAATAATTCTACTTCACCCATTGTTGCTTTGATTAGTAATTTACCAGCGTCACTGTTGCCATCAAATATAGCGTGAACTAGGTCTTTAGTTGACAGCATGTAGCCAGATGGTCTCCACTCCATGGATACACCTCAAACTTTGAATGGAGCAAGATTCAATCTTTGGACAAGATGCTCAGCGCTAACATCAGCAACTTCTTTCATCTGCGCGCGCAGTTCATCCAAATCACCATTCATTTTGGCTAATTTGTGTGCTCTAATTAGTTCAGACAAGAATGAGTCTACACTGCGATGTCCGTCCATCGTTCTCAACGTATTCAATTGTCTTCTAACTTCGTAACTTACACTCACAGAGGTCATCCCTTCTCCGGTCATGGATACTATGGGGTCTTTTGACTACTTGAATCCCGCGCGCATGCAAATGCCTGCAAAGCGTGTTTTACGTCCTAATCAAATCGACCGACCTTGCTTCTCAAGAAGCAACCTTGGGTGCTCAGTGACTCCGAATTGACGGCGCATTTCTTGCACTCTCTCGTGGTATTCTTTGGTCAGTGACCAATATTCTCTGCTGCCTGCCCCCGCACCGCTTTTGCTTGGTTTGTTCAAGATGACAGTCGGCGCTCCAGTCCAGGCTGCTTCTGCAACCTTTGCCAGTCTTCGAATAGGTGTTTTGAACACTTTTTTGGGGATCTTAGATTGTACTTCATTACAAACATGAAGTGATAATTTCGACCTTTGGTCTACCATGGTCATAGCTACGCCGAAAATCTTCAGGTTTCGGTTTATTCTCTTTTGAATCATCTTCACGCTGTTCATCAGCATGCTGAAACCTTCCAAAGCATAGTATTCTGCTTGGACAGGAATGAATACCCAGTTAGCAGCACATAGCGCATTTATTGACAGTAACCCTAGTGATGGTGGAGTATCGATAATTATGTGGTCGAATTGGTCAATAATTGGAGCAAGGGCTTCTCTAAGCCTTGTTTCTCTACCGATTCTGTGGCTTAACTCGATTTCAGCACCAGATAGATGAATGTCGCTAGGAAGTAGCCACAAGTTGTCTACTCTCAAATCCTCAGGAATTCGATTAGAGTTTTCATTTCTCTTGGCCCATGCTTTCTGCATAGATTCAGTTAACTCCTGAGGAGAAATGATGTATTCTTCCATCAATGGCAATTCTTCACCACTATCATTGACAAGTAAATCATAGGCGGTTTTCTTGATTTTCTTTTTTTCTACACCGAAAGATGTAGCGCAATTCCCTTGTGGATCTAAATCAATGAGCAGAACCTTTGCTGGTGGGACTTTGAATTTGGGATTTCCCTTTGCTAGAGCGGCAGATAGGTTGACCGCAGTAGTTGTTTTTGCACAACCTCCTTTCTGATTTGCAACTGCTACTACCATCTTGTATGGATTCATCTAAACACCTCCTAAACCCGCTGCCGTGTATCCCCGAGATAGGCGGCCCTCTGTAAAGAGTCGCATTCTTGGAGTGTCAATCATCCCTGTTGAATGACAGGAACTGGAACTTCGGACAGAATCTTGCGTACAATGTGCATTCCAGTAATTCCACGGATCTTTGCTTCTGGCTTCATCACGATTCTGTGAGAAATAATCTGCAAAGCAATTCCCTTGATGTCATCTGGAATTACGTAATCTCTTCCGTCAATAGCGGCTGCGGCACGTCCAGTCTTGAACAACGACTGGCTCGCACGAGGAGATGCACCGTTTACAACACGGTGGTCTTCACGAGTTCTTTGCACGATTTCGACAATGTAGGAAAGAATTGCTGGGTCGACGTGGACGGTTTCAAGCGCCTTCTGCATAGCGACTACCTTCTTTGGCGAGGTAATTTGCTCAACATCGTGTTGGTCCTTACCACGCAGCTTACGACGTGCTAGAATTGCCTTCTCTTCCGCACGGTCAGGGTAACCCATGCTCATCTTCATCAGGAAACGGTCCATCTGTGCTTCAGGCAGCGGGTATGTTCCTTCTTGCTCAATTGGGTTCTGTGTAGCCAATACAACGAATGGTGCTGGCAATTTGTGAGTAATACCTTCAATGGTAACCTGCTTTTCTTCCATAGCCTCAAGCAAAGCTGCTTGGGTTTTCGGAGGAGCACGGTTAATTTCGTCAGCGAGTAAAATGTTAGAGAAAAGTGGTCCTGCACGTAACTTGAATTCTCCAGATTTTTGGTCGTACATGTACGTACCCATGATATCGCTCGGCAGCAAGTCAGGTGTGAACTGAACACGCTTGAACTTACAACCTAGGGCACGAGCGAATGTGTTTGCTAGCAAGGTTTTAGCCAATCCTGGGAAATCTTCGAGTAGCATGTTACCGTTAGATAGGATTCCAACCGTGACTCTGCGAAGATTTTCGTTCTTACCAATGATAACTTTCGAAACTTCACCCAT
This sequence comes from Methanobacteriota archaeon, assembly GCA_002727695.1. The sequence continues at coordinate 10,519 of PBXT01000087.1, forward strand.
TAGTGAATTTGCAATCGAAGATACAGTGGCAATGAGGTCCTTTGTGCGATGGTCGCCTGCTGGCGCTCCTGCTTGGAATCCTGCGTTCATGGTAATAGCACCCCTTGGTACATATNGCCAACCAGCCCATTCCATACTTCAAGGTATTGCGTCCAGAAGTCGTGAGGAATCACGACGTACAGCGTTTATATCAACGGCCCCAGAAGTGGTCCTGCTTACGATGTAGACGGGTGATTTCTTCCAAAATTTCCTCTTCAATAGGTGTCAAATCGAGTTTTCTCAATCGCTTGGCATGTGACGATGGGATGTCAACCCAAAATTCGTCGCCTTCTTCGATTTGTCTTCCCACTGTAGGGCCCATTACAGCTACAGCCAATTCTTCACCCTGATGGCCTTGTTTTACATCTTCACTAGATCTGGTTCTAAGACTCTTGATTTGCCCGATAGGTGTGCCATCCAGTTTCATGATTTTTTGGCCGATATGAACTCTGCCTCCCAGAACCCTCATTCCAACAATGGCAGGTCCTTTGTTCCGGAAGGTGTGGTCTTTGAGGTACAATAGGTGGCCAGGATAAACCAAATTTTCTCTTGCAGCAGCATCCATTTCTGCTTTAGTGGTGTCTCTCCACTCTTCGAATTCTTCGAGTATCCGATAGATAATGTCTGCACTGATGAACTTGATTTCAGCATCAGGGCCCTCCAGTTTTGGTTGAACCTCAGTGTTTCCTTTTACAGAGAATCCAAGGATTACCTGATTCAATGCATCATCGGCACATTGGGCGGTGATGATATCCCTTTTGTTGACGGGACCCACTGTGGCCATTCGAATTGGGATTTCCATCTTATCCAATTCAAATGCTAGTGCTTCCAATCCCCCAACAGTATCGGCTTTGATTACGACACCCTCTTCAGCGATGTCAACAGAAATCTTTGCCTCTTTGAACGCCTCTTTTTCGGCGCTTGATTTTGCTTCTGCAGTATTTGTTTGTCTCAATGTAGTCCCAGCTAGTACGTTTTCTAGGTTAGGCGCTACAATCTTCAATCCACAGGCTGCAACTGCAGTCTCGCATGATTCCCAGCGGTCACCAGCATCTCTCATTTCGGACATTCCTTTAGGCCTGAACATCCCTTTGATGTGGGTTGAAAATGGGCCATCAGACCCTACTAAAGTGATCGTATCGCCGACATTCAGTTCACCACGATTAAGGATTACATCGATTGTTTTGCCTAAGCCTCTCTCATCCTTCATCTCTAGGACTGTACCCTCGCCATCGCCAAGAGTATCTCTCAGTCTTTCCTCTAGGAAGCGTTCGGCCAGTCCTACGGTTACAGTCAGTAAGTCTTGGAGACCTTCTCCATCTTTAGCTGAACATGGGACCATGGCGAGATTAGATTTGAAATCACGAATCTTGTCATACCTTTCGATATTGAAGCCGTGTTCGCTGAATTGCCCGAGTAATTTCCAGTATTTTTCATCAAATAGCTGTTGGACATCTTCTCTCTGATTTTTCCATGATTCAATGAATGAGCGACCATTTTCGGTTCTCCACCCATGGATTCTGTCTACTTTGTTCGCAGCCACAACGAACGGGGTTTTCTTATCTCTCAGGATTCTAAGGCTCTCAATGGTCTGAGGCTGAAGACCTTCCATTACATCTACAACAAGGATGGCGATATCTGCCAGCGCTCCACCTCGACTTCTAAGGCTAGTGAATGAGTGGTGTCCAGGAGTGTCAATGAATAACAATCCGGGGCTGTTGAAATCTTTGCCACCAGTCATAGCAGCACAGGTTTCATTGAGTATTTTTGCAGGAACTTCAGTTGCACCAATGTGCTGAGTTATTCCTCCAGCCTCTCGATCCATTACGCTAGCCTGCCTCTCAGAACCGAGGGACCTGAAGTGGTCCAAAACGCTGGTTTTCCCATGGTCAACATGGCCTAGAACTGAAACGATTGGCTGACGTTGCCAACCGAGGATTTTGGTCTCTTCTTCAGAGCCATTTTCCCCATCGGACATGTCAAAACCTCCAATTGAACTTTTTAATTTTGCAATTGGATTTCAAAAATCACTCATAGACCCAAGATTGACTATCTTGAGTCCATTCGTTGACTCCTTCTGGGAACCATAATCCAAGCTCAAATTCAGCGGTTTCTGGTGCATCAGATCCGTGAATCATGTTGTATCCAATATCCATTCCAAAATCTCCACGGATTGTTCCTGGCGCAGCTTCGCGACCATTGGTTGGTCCGATCAGATTTCTAGCAACACTGATTGCATCTCTTCCGGACCAAGCCATGCAAACCACAGGTCCGCTTGTTACGAACTTAATCAGTCCCGGGAAGAACGGTCTTTCAGCGTGAACAGCATAGTGTTCCTTAGCGATCTCTTCGCTAGGGATAACTTGTTTCAGTCCGACTAATTGTAGACCCTTTCTTTCAAATCTCTGGATGATTTCTCCAACCAATCCTCTCTGCACGCCATCAGGCTTCACCATAACATAGGTAGTCTCCATACTAATTCCACCAATGCAGGCGACAAGCATGCCCTATTTGAGCGCAACGATTGTANTAATTNCGNNAAATCACTGGATTCCGCCTTTNACATAATGGCGGGTCCACTTTACTTTGCGTGAGTTTCGCTTTAGCTTNACTGCATTCTTGCGAGCCTTGCTGTTAGCAAACCACTGTACTGTNCCGTCGCGACGAATGAACATCAAACCTGTACCAGGTTCGATAACATCTCCTGAGAAGCTGCAAATTCTTTGTTCTGGCATTGAGATCACCTATAGTTGAGTTTACGGGCTTCTCGGCCAGTATCGATTAGCATCAGGATATCACCGACACGAACAGGTCCAACCACGTTTCTTGTGATAATTCTACCAACGTCACGTGGGTTAGGTGCATCGTTAACACGCACCTTAACCTGAGTAGCTTCACCGGTCATACCGGTTCTTCCTACAATTTCGACAACCTCTGCAGGCCATCCTCCGAGTTCTTCAGACATTTCTTATTCCTCCGAAATCAGTGATATATTCAGTTGGAAAGCCCCTTTACTAGCTCTACAACTTCGTTGAATTTTTCTTG
>PBXT01000088.1 GCA_002727695.1 Methanobacteriota archaeon
ATGAGCATTGAGAATCTTTCCAAAGAAGAAGTCTTGAATCTTGAAATTCCTACAGGTCAACCTATCGTTTACGAGTGGAGCGAAGGTGACTGGCAACGCCGGTGATTACTTGACAAGCCGAGCCTGGATTTGGGCCCCTGCTTTGTACATAGCAGGGTTGCTACTGATGAATCTCCTATCAATTCCTCTAGCGCCATCGGGTATGCCTGAGGATTGCCCCGAAAATTCGGGTAATTGCGAGCGCCGCCAAATTATGCTCGATGTCAGCGAAGAAGAATTGCATGAGGCAATGGAAGAATGGGCGGACACACGTATATTCACTGCATCTTTCAGTGAAGGACATATTGTTGACAGAACTCTTTTGATGCAATTTCCTGATGATGTAACCTATGAGAACAAGTGCGGTTGGATTGAGGTTCAGAGTGAATCACGAATAGGTGGCTCAGACTTTGGAGTAAATGCAGATCGTTTGGACGACCTCGAAGATTTCTTGGAATCTTACGATTTCAAAACTACTTGTCAGTAAGCGATTCCGTCATCGTTGACGAAGACTACATTTACGCCCAAACCCGCTTTGTGAAACGCAATTAGTTCCAGTGAATGGATTCTATGACCTGTTGGAGCAATACCCAATACTTGCCGCTTGTCCTTTCTAGAAAACCAAGACTTTTTCTCGCCAATGATTCTTCTTTCCCCTTCAATATCTTCGAACCAGGGTAGTGGTCCCTCGGGAGAGAATTGTATTCCAAGAATTAGGTCGACACCATCTGTAGACTGAGCAGCATCCGCATCTGCACCGCTTGGGATTGCAGGACAATTTGGATGAGTGTGTAGCCAGTGAGTAAAGCGNCCAGCNCTTGGNCCTCTNTCGCTACCGAANACTTCGTCNGTCCANTCCTCNGGNAAGTGGTGNACAGAGAATGANTCTCCTCTGTTGACCATCTTNGCNTCATGGATTCGATAGCCNTGGCCNGCGAANAGATTNTTCNTTTGATTNGAGCCTTGGAATTCGANTTCNACTTCNGGTAANTTCCNATCTCTAGAAACATCNAGNCCAACNAATATCTCATCTGGTAATGATTTGAACGCCCATTCTAGAATNTCNTCCAATATCCGAGCAGGNAAGTGNACCTGAGCGACATATTCGTCTCTCCGATTGTGAGATTCATCATTGTAGATGGCGACAGCATCAGCCAGCCAGTCGCTCACCATGTATGTCCGATGAGCCACTAAGTCATGAATAAGTCGCAAAATTGGTTTTGCTGGGAAATCTTTGAAAAACCAAAACCCACACAATCTCTACATGGCGAAGAAGAAGCGCGGCTTTGGACGAATCTTCGGTGCTATTACCGGGAGTCCATACGAACGCTTGCTGAAGCAAGTCGACAAAGTAGTCGATGAAGCGGATAGCGATAGAGCACTCGCAAAGACCTTGAGGAAGTTGGTCAAGACCGTAGGTCAACAATATGAAGAAGGCAACATCGATGAAGAAGAGCACGATTTAGTCATCGAAGCAATAGAAGATGTTGACCCTGAAGGCCGTTCATTCTCTAGGTTAACAGATGACAGCGATTCATTTTATGACGATGGCGACATGCCAGATTCTCCAGAATTAAATTTGGGCAAGAGAAAGAGCTTGGATGATTTGATGAAGTCTCAAGGAAATGAATTCACAGGCTCATTCGGACGGGATGAGTTCGAAGAATTCAGACAAAAAATGTCAGCTGATTTCTACGCAGATTCTGATGATGCAATAGCAGCAGGTGACCACCAGCACGAGATTAGAACTCAAAACCGAGTATTCGCTGATGCTGAAGAAGGTATCACTCAATTGAAGAAAAAGATGGCTGAAGAAAGCGGTCTAGAAGATCCAAACGCCGTTGAGGAAGAAGAGGACGAGAATTACTACACCGATGACGATGGAGTCGAATGGTGGAAAGACGATGATGGCTACTGGTGGTACAGAGAGCCAGGTCAAGACGATTGGCAGCCTCACGACTGATTCCAGATTTCTAATTCTGGAACACTGAATTTGACAATTCCAATATCAGCTCCAGCGACTAGCATGGCATTGTTGGCCATACTTGCGGAACTCATTGCAACAATAGTCTCAGGTCTTTGTATATCAGATGAAAGCAATCCTTTCAGCACATCCAATCCTCTTGTTGGTGGCATGTAATGGTCTAGCATCAAAATATCAGGAGAATATTCTGAAATNCTCGCAAGATAGTTTTGCGAGTCCCAATATTGTTTGAACTCAATATTATCTAGTTTGATTCCACCACTAATCAGCAACGCTTCGATGTCAACAGAATCTTCGAAGGCTAGCACCTTCATTCTACAACATCCCACCAATTAGGAACTTCAAACCATTCAGGTGCGGTTTCTTCATCACGGTCAATCAATGGTAAACTCAGTGTTGAAGAAGAGTCGATGTTCACTTGCATTCCAATTGCTGCACAAGCACTTGACAAGTAATCCATGCCCATTTCAGTCAATTCAATGGTAATCTCATGCCCAGCAGGGACGATTACATCCATAGGGTTGAACTCCATCTTCATGTTGTAAGTGGTAAGAGGGGTTACGGTCTTTGCTTCATATCCTCCATCTCGATATCTAACATCCATTGTTGCGTGACCAATTCTGAGGTTTTGAGTTGCATCATACATTGTTGCGAACACCTGTCCACCATCACACAGTCCAGTCGTTGCGGAAAGATGTAGAGTTGGTAGTCCTGAAATGAATCTATCATTATCCGATGCAGGAATTGTTACCGTAACGCTTGATGTAGCGCTTACAGCGCTTCCTGATGAAGTAGCTTGGTCCAGCGTTATTTCTTCCCAATACATGTCTTCTGGCGGCCAAGTATCTTCTACGTGCCATCGACCATCATGCCTTTGCATTTGTACATGTAATTCTGGCATTTCGCCGTTACCTTTGAGCCAGTATTCAAACCACCAGAANAAGTCCACTGCCCAGTCCATCCTCGTCATTTCGGGGTATGCTTCAGCACCAAATCCTGGAGATACTGCATTTTGGTGAATCGTAGGCTGGTCAGGATAATTGTGAGCCCATTGCCCCATTATTCCTCTAGCAGGAATTCCAGCATCTCTCATCAGTTGATAAGTCGGGAATGCGTGGTATGGATCTACATTCCAATCCTGCATCCCCCACACAAGATACACACTTCCTTTGTAATTGGCAAGCACATCAGGAAGATGTCNTCTTTCATCCCAATAATCATTCCATTCTGCTCCACCATAGTGCGCCCACAGGTGGGTAGTAAAGGGGTTGAGTGGACCTTGGAGGTCATCCTGACAAACTCTCATTTCGTCGGTTGTCAAATCGCTGGTCGCTGCCCAGTATGCTGCATCATAACCAAGTGCTCTGAACTCGCTTGAACCATTGCGGTAGAACATTTCCTGAACTCCAATTGAGCCTGAAATTGGTACTATTGTCTTTAGGTGCTCTGACGGGTTTTGAGCAGCTTCCCAGTTTGTTGTTCCAGCATAGGATTTACCCATTAGCCCTACATTACCGTTGGACCAATTCTGCTTACCTAGCCAATCGACAACAGCTTGGATTCCGATTTGTTCACCCAAGCCTTTCACGTCTTGACAATGTGTAGACTGGCCTGTTCCAAAAGTGGAGGCTTGCGCGAGTGCGTACCCGTGCGAGATGAAATTGTTGTAAATCCACTCGCCAACACCTCGGTCAGGTATTGTGTTTGGATTTGAATCCTCACCAACACCTGGCATACCTTCTCCTCCGAAGTCGTAGTATGGATGTATGGTCATGATTACTGGAACCTTAACTCCCTCAGCAACATCTGGTAGCCATAATGCTACATGCATCACATCTGGCTCTGGGAATCCGACATCATCTTCAGAGGGAGGTAATTCAACTTCGATGAAATGTTCAGTGTAAGTTCTAACTCCTAGTGTGCCGTTTATTGGCAATACAGACCTCTCTTGACCTGGTACGTATAGTTCCAACTCATGTCGTTCGTGAAGTGGAACTTCCCACCAGTTAGGTANGCTGGTTTCAGTAAAGGCTCCTTCATCCAATATTTTACCAACATTCGTGCCTAGTAATAAGAAAATTATAGCAACAGCAAAAGTGGTACCCAAGGTGATGTTGAGAGTATTATCTCCCGAGTCCGGGACGATTTCTGCCTCGAACACTTCCTCCTGCATCACCACTACGAGTAATGACTTCCTCATCAGTCTTATCTAATCCAGTCTCAGATACAAATCCTCAAAGAGTGAATGCTCAAGCAGTAATCATGGGCGAACAATATACTGTCGCAGGCCAGTCAATACCGACGATTACTACNGCTTATGGTGGATTTCTGATTCTATGGGGAATCGTAGTTTCACAACTTTCTGATGCAGCGTCATTCACTTCTTACATCCCGTCATTCATGGGCATTCCGCTTTTAATTTCGGGGATTCTAGCAACTAAGTTTCCTGAGAAGAGGAAATTGTGGATGCACATCGCTGCCACATTTGGATTNCTTTGCGCATTAGGCGGATTAGACTTCATTAGAGGCATGTTNAGCGATGAGGGTGCGTTTGCTTTACCTGCAGCCGGTGCGTCCAAGTTGATGCTATTAATCACAGGTTCAGTCTACACCTACATTTGTGTTCAATCTTTCATACATGCAAGAAAATCGAGAGAAGAATGATTTCATAGATTGAGTTACTCGGTCAATCATGCGAGCCGTAGCAGTACTCCTGTGTTTGCTACTTTTCGCGCCTGTCGTTGGGGCAAATTACGAGACTGGAAATGAGTCTTGGAGAGAAGTTGAAGTTGATGTCTCCCAATGGGACGATGGTCCAGAATTAGAAGGATCTCCGATGGATAATCCACGTCCTGGCGATGCTGTTTTGAAGATCAAAGTGTCATACAAACCAAGCCANTTAGCGTCAGAAGTACANGGTGAAATNATCATNGAGTTGTTTGAAGANTGGGCNCCAAATACNACTACAAACATGATTAAAAATGTCGAGAATGANATTTACAATGGAATATTTTTCCACAGAGTAATCGANGATTTCGTNACACAAGCAGGCGACCCAACCTGCAAAACAGTNGGNATCTATCCTNCNACAAATCTTCANTGNGGTNGNGGNGGAACTGGTGAAACAGTNGATATGGANCANCANGAAAACCTATCNCANGTCGATGGTGCAATCGGTATGGCTCGCAGCCAAGACCCAGATAGNGCAGANTCTCAATGGTANATNGCTGAAACAGAAGCTCANGGATTNGANCCNGAAAATCGNGANGATGAAGGNTATGTNACATTNGGAATTGTGCGAAATGGAATGAGCCATGTAAGAGCNATNGCAACNGTTCCAACCACTGATGANCCNAGTGGNGAGGAGATAGTTGTCAACCCAGCATCNTCAGCNGGGCGTCCAATTTGGGAAGTCCACATNTCTAGNGTNGAAATGATNGGNGTNATNCCATACNCNGANGANCCNNCCAAGTCNGNNNCNCAATCTTTCCTNTCAACAACNNNGGGCAAAGTAACCGTNTCAATCGTNTTGGTTGGNNTGGGAATTGTTGGATATGTGTTCTATGCAGGAAATCGNATNGATGAACCAGATGCNATTTTGCTNGACGANGAANCTTAGTTGATTTCTAAATCNAGNACAACATGCATTATGTGNGGNCAATATTGNTTCACNGTNTCAANNTGGATTATNTTNGTNGATTTNCCNGANGCNGTTGCNAACCATTCAGCGGTTTTTNCAGCCCAATCCTCGATNTCNTTTTCATGAACATTCATGTGAATGTGGAGNATTCCNCCNGAATCTTTCAGGCANCGAATNGCAAGNCCCCAAGCNTTCATNGAAGAAGGNATCAAACCNAGAATTACTCTATCNGCAATACCCTCGCANTTGTTTCAATGTNNGCCGATTATCNCCNGGATANATCGTACATCTATCACTNACNGAGTTCCTNNNAAGTCCTNTTTTCAGAGCNACTATGCTTTCNGGATTTATCTCACATGCATGNACATGNTCAGCCTTNCCACGAACTAAGAATTGCAANGTGTAGTANCCNATTCCNCANAATGCGTCNACAATGNTTTCACCATTTGTTNGAAGGTCTCCCATNCGCCNTCTTTCNGTNACATTNCCNGACGANAACATGACTTGAGTAGCATCAAATTCGTAATCTACGAAGTTTTCTCGATGAACTACCCAGCCATCATCACCATGAATTAAATCGAGTTGAGATTTNCTCTCAATCCCGGAGTCAATTTCATTTTGAATAGCCAAGCGGTTACAATTCAGCGCCTCNGCAANTTTGTTCAATGGCCAATCAGTCGTGTCAGTTCCTTGTTGGAAGATGNCCATATCTCCGAGTTTTTCCCACTTCTTTGGCGGGTCTGCCAGAACTTTCTTTAGAGAATCATGAGGGNTAAATCTCTCTACAATTTGAAAATCCAATTCTAAATCTCCAAAGGTTACAGGTATAGCGATCATCTCTCCATAAGGCATCGGTTTCAGGTCTCTATTTAGCAGGCCATCATCCTTCAATCTGTCATATTCTCTAGATGCATCACCTCTGCTGCATATGTATGCGTAAGAGGTTGGCATATTCACGTGTAAGGGGCAAACCATGTTAAATGTCCCAGTACACACAACATATGTTAGCATGAATCGGAGGCTCGCAATTTCGTTGGTCAGTATATTTGNAATATCTGTATTGGCCCCTTTCGCAAGCGCAACAGGAATGCAAGCTTGCACATTGAATGGCGGTACTTGCGATACATGGGATAAGGCTGATGATGGAACTGAAAATCAGCAGGACTGGATTGTAGGGATTTATGAATTCGATTTAGTCGATACTTCCACAATCAATATGGAAATGTCCTGGGCATTGCACGAATTCAATCGTTCGACTCTGGGTCTAGATGGAGCGTTGCTGAATGCCGCTTTGGCTGCCGAGGGAATGAGCCCGCAAGATGGAGCACCTGCAGACTTAATTCGAAATTACTTCGACCAGACTACAGCCGGACCAGGTACTCCAACAGTCAGAGATAAGTTGATTTTGGAAGTCAATGACACGATAGAAGAATTGCTTTCCGGTGGGTTTGGCTCAGTTAATTCGATATCAACAGATTATGTTAACTCGATTTCTAATTCTGGGATAACCACTACTTGTACTGATGACCCAAGTATGGATTCTGCATCTGAAGCCGGGCTTTCGAACAATGTTTTCGACCCCCCTATTTGCTTCTCTGTAACTGCAAGCGTCACTCTGTCTACCTCGACTTTCAATTTGGGAAGTGTAGATCCTCTAACTTTGGAGAGAGTTTACCGAGGTATGCTAGTAATGGGCTCAGACATTACATCCAATTTCGACTTATTCAGTGAACCAGGGCACAATTCGGTATTCGTGATAAACCCGCCAGACTTTGCGACTGTGAAGTCTGTAGATTCTGAAGGAACTCGAGTAATCAAGCAGGGGCCTCCATCTTACATGGCTGCACAATGGGAAATTGATAATCTGGATGCTCCGATTGGAGGGGAGAGATTGACTCAAACCGCAAATGTCGAGATTGGTCACAGAAACTCGACTCAAACCAGTAGTGTAGAAATTGGTCCTGAAGACACAGGAATTACACTTCATGTTACTCTTGACTTATCTGACGAAAATTCTGCTTGGGTAGACATTGTAGCTGGAATAAATCATATTGATGAGGCTACGATGAGTGATTGGGGAATATCATTAGTTGATGTGACAGAGAATGCTCAGATTCCATGGGTCACATCTGACGGAATAAGATTAGCATATCAAAGCGACTTGGTTGACTTGGATAATTTCACAAATAATTTCCCAATGGATTTGGTTGGAGATGCGATTGAGAGCGCCGTTCCAGGAGTGGGCGATGTAACAATTGGTAATCCATCTTGGGTATCTCAATCACTCCTCGTTGGTATTCCAGAACCAGCAGGAGGATTGAACTTCACTCACGTTTCATGCCCAGAATCATTACCGCCAGGAACTCAAATCTATTATTGCGTGGAAGGTCCTAATGCAATGGATGGTAGCCATCCGATATACCTGCGAGCTACTTCGAACACNTTCGAACTAAGGATGTTGGATTTAATCAAGCAAGAGGTTGACGACTCAACAGGTTTACTCGATGTTATCCAAGAGAGNGATTTACAGAGNATACTAGATTCTGGATTNACAATTGAAACAGAATTCGGACAAGATTTACTTCAAGACATGATTCCAAATGACCTACCTCCATCGGAATTGACACTTGAACTGATATTGCCACAATGGCTTCAGACAGCAACCGGAGATGGTTCGATAATTCTAGTNGAGAGGTCCAANGGAGTAGATGACTTAGCAATCTCAATTGGAGACCCTAATTCATACGACCCAAGACACGCGATTCTTGACTCGGATGGTCAAGAGATATGCTCTGCTGATGAAGCGGATTGGTCTTGTATTGACTTGGACGTTGAACTGGATGTCAGCGACTTAAATTTCAATGAGTGGGGCCCGAGCATTGACCTTACTGCTTCTTTCTCAGCGACTATCGATGTCTATCGAATCAAAATCCCAGATGAGGTTCTCGATGAGTTAAAATCTGACAATACTACAGTTAGCCTAGAAGTAATCCCTTCAGATTTAATCAGGCTTGGAATCGATATTGGAGGCAGGCTTGCCGAACCATTGACTTATGATGTGAATCTAAGCGGAGAAGAAGATTTCAATTTTGAATTCACGACCGAAGGGCTCGAAGCATTAGTTGAACAAATAGGAATTGAATTGACCAATGAATTGCATGAGTCTGCACAAAAAGCAAGTAACGAAGAAGATGCTGTAGAGATAGATTTGTCAGGCATCCAAATCATTACTTCCTTGGAAAACTTAGGTGGCATAGGCACCTCTATTGGAGACGAAACCCCAATCAGGTTATCGGTCAAGATACCTGAATTTACATTTGAAGGAGGAGTAACAAATGGNTGGAATGGAATCATTGACGNTGAACCGACAGTTGGAGTCGTAACTGCTCTTCAATCGCCGTTAATCAATGCAGTAAATTCCTTCCAGAATCTATTGACAAACATCGGATTACAATCTTTACAGATGGGTGGTTCTGGTCTAGATATCGACAACAATGGTGAGCCATTTGAGTTCTCTTTTGAATCTGCGAACATCGAATTGAATGAAGAAACAGATTCAGACCTGCGAGGCGATGTAACCTTCTTGATGCCCGATGGAATTACTCTAGAAAATTTCCAGACAGCAAACGGTTGGGAAAAGGTNGACGAAGTTGATGGTAGNCAAAGAATTACNCTATCACTAGAATCNCTGACNGCTGGTGANGANATNACCTTCAGTGTCAAGGTTTCATGGTGGTATGTACTATCACAAATTTGGATTTACCCTACAATCCTTCTTTCACTGATAGTCTGGAGAGTTAGGGCGAGAAGAAAGAAGAAGAAGCGTAAGAGAGAACTGGCTGCTGCTGCAGAGACAAAGATCGTTTCAGCCGGTTCAGGCAAAGGCGGGCTATCGGATTCTGATTTCGCCGCTCTAAGTGCGGGTTATGACCCTACAGCACCAAGTAGTGGCGCTTTCGATTTGTACGCTGATGACAAAGACCTAGCAATGTATGATGATGAGCCTTGGAATTAGTTTAGCGAATCAAAAATTCGCTGTGCTAGTGATGGACCAATTCCAGGTACAGTCTTCAAATCTGCTACTGATGCATGCTTGATTCCCTGCCTGCCACCAAAATGACGGATGAGCGATTGTAGCTTCTTTGCGCCCAAACCACTGACCCCTTCAAGTGGGTCAGCCAATCTCTTTTTCGCTCTATTCTTTCGATGGAATTTGTTCACGAAACGATGTGCTTCATCTCTGGCATGAACTAGAATTCTACCCCTGCGGTCAAGAATTATATCTTCATGACCTTCTCTGTGAATTGTTTCCTCTCTCTTCGCAAGGCTTGCCAACTCCATCCTGTCTCTGACTCCATGTTCTTCCAACAGTTTTGCAATGATTGCAAGATGAGTTTCTCCTCCGTCAATCAGCAATAAATCAGGCCAATCCTCAACTCGTTTTATCCACCTTTCAACGACCTCTTTCATCATTCGCAGGTCGTCCATAGCATCGCCCTTTACAGTGTAGGTTCTGTACTCTTTCTTGGCAGGTCTACCATTGCGCAGGCAAACGCTTGCACCTACTCTTGAATCTCCCAATAGTTGGGCCATGTCGAAACATACAATGTGGTCTAAAGAATCCATTGAAAGCAGTGCTGCGGCCTCGTCAGCGGCTCTCTGCTCTAGTGAACCAGATGCTTTGTTTGACATTCTTTCGACCTGCATACTTGCATTTTGTCTTGCTAAATTGGTTAAAGTGACGAAATCTCCTCGCATAGGAACTCGAACATCCACATTACTGCCTCTCCTATCATTGAGCCAGCCTTGTATTGTATCAGATAGCGGAATAGGCGTTAGCAAAATCTTGGGTGGTCTTCGATTTGCATAATGCTCTACTACGAATCTAGCAATAGAATCTCCTTCATCGCCACGATGGATAAGCGGCCAAGATTCCTGACCTTTGATTACTCCATCATCAGCATGGATCACGACGATTGCGGCTAAGTCGCCTTTGATTCCGATACCTATGGCATCGCATTCTCGATATACCTTTGATAGGATTACTTGTTGGCTAGTGACCGTTCTTACAGCTTTGATAGTATCTCTAATCGAGGCAGCAATTTCGTATTCTTGAGCCTTAGAATATTTGTCCATTTCAGTTGCTAATTCTTCAATTAAATCACCGGCATCGCCGTTCAGAATCCTTCTCACATTCTTGACACGCTGTGCATAATTTCCGGCTTCTATGCATGGTCCAGCGCACAATCCTATATGCATGGCCAGGCAACCTTGTGGAAGTAATTCTTTACAGTCACGAATTCCAAAATGCCTACGAAGTAGTTGAACGACTTGCTTAGCAGCACCTGCATTGGGGAATGGGCCCCATCTCCACGAATTCTTTGGAGGGTGTCTGGTGTACAGGATCCGTGGGAACTCTTCTTTTGTTAGTGCAAGGAAAGGGTAGGATTTGTCATCCTTTNGCATTGAATTGTATCTTGGCCTGTGTTGCCTGATCAGTTGTCTTTCGAGAATTAGTGCTTCTTGAGGAGAATTGGTGACTATACATTCTATGTCATCTGAATTTTTCACCAACTCAGGAATCATTGCGCGGTCTGGGTTTGATGAAAAATAGGAGCGTATTCTTTGCGATAGCATTGTCGCTTTACCGACGTATAGAACACGTTGCTCTGAGTTTCGAAACAGATAGACTCCGGGCTTAGCCGGCAAATCCACCTTGTCCAGAGTAACCGGCATGATACCTTTGTAGGGACATTCCATCAAGAATACATCGCAATCATGGAAGGGCAACAAACATCATTGATGAGCGACAGCAAACAAACATGGTGACTGGTCCCGAGGCAAGAATTCTTGCCCGATTAGCCACCTTCCCATCTAGTCTAGAGTCCGCTTGGGATGTGCCTCGAGAGTTATGTTTACCAGGACTTTCCGAGTACTTGGGTGTAGTGCGCTCAGCATTGCATGCTCCATTGTATGAGTTGGTAAAGAAGAAATTGATTACAGAAAGAAAAGCCCACGTTATTGGCGGAGGAAGTCGCAGACGCAAAGTCTACCACATCACCGAAGCAGGTAGAGCNGAATGTGACGGAATTGAAACACCTTCAGTAAAGAAGGTAGGAGAATTACTTGGAAATCCTCCAAACCAAACTTTGTTGCGAGGCAGAGATTCACTCATTCAAGAATTGTTGGATAAAAAGAAACTAATTTTGACAGGCCTACCAGGAATTGGTAAAACTTCATTGCTTCGGGGTATAGCAGATGAATTGGTTAGAGATGGAAAAATAGTCAGGTTTGCAACTATGGAATCATTCAAGGATATAGTGGAAATTTTCAGCGATTGGAGCCTTAATTTTAGTAGCGAAACAGCTGCTTTGAATTCGACTAAAAATGATGTTTTGATTATTGATGAGTTGCAAGAAATCAGTTTACGCCATTTAGGCCGTTTGGAAATTTTTGTTGGTAAAGCAGAGCATGTAATCATGGCGAGTAGGGCACCACTACCAATTAGTGAAGGATTTGAGATAATCGATGTACCTCCTNTAGAAATTTCTGATGCTGTGGAATTATTACCGCCATATTTGGAAAATCGTGAACTTGTAGTGCAACGTTTAGGTGGNCACCCTTTAGCTTTGCAAATGCATGATGAAAATTCTGATTTGCCTGAAGCCGGTGCTGATTTACAGGAGTGGGTGAAAGATGTCGTTCTTTCCAATTTAGGGGATGAGATGAAAGCTCTTGACGAATTATCTCTACTGCCTGTACCAGTTCCATGTGAGTTTTTACAGTATGAACAATATCTCTTGGAACTGGATGATTTCGCTTTACTAAGATGGTTTGAATCAGGAGTTGAACTGCACCATTTGGTTCGCAATGTTCGTTCGACGATGTTGTCAAAACAGGACCATGCAAATGCTGCTAATTATTGGTCACAATTAGAAGGTGATCTCGCTAGATTGGTAGAAATGCANCACGTTTTGAATTCTGGGGGAGATGTAGAATCACTGTTGATTCGGAATGCAGAATCTCTCATGGTTCGTTCAAGTGCAGGATTGGCCGCATTGATTGGAGATGCGATATTCCGCCATCCTACTCCGTCTTTGCATCGGATGGCTGCTATGGTTGCAATTGAGCGAGGTGAAGCCGATATTGCATCCAAACATCTCTCAAATATTGATGCTCCTGACTTGGAATACTCGCTTTCATTGTTACAAGGAAAGTTCGAAGTCGAGGTCCCAAATGATTCTGACTTACGCTTACTACTATCTGAAGCAGCTAGAAGATTGGATGACAGATTACCAGGTACTAATGTGAATTCAGAAGTAATTCAGTTATTGGAAAAAATAGACATTTCTTCAGTAGATGCTGAAATGAAAAAAGTAGTGTTGGTGGCGATTGCTCATATCCGTCATGCCTGGTTTATATCAGATGAAAATTGGTCTGAGGCTAAATTAATTCGTGAAAATTTGGAATCATTGTCCCATAGTGAAGACCCCCAGTTGAAAGCAATGAATTTACGCGCTGAAATCGCCCAGACATCATCAAACTCACCATCTTTTGAGAAGTTAATCGAAAATGCATTTTCGAGAACAGGGCTAAGAGCGAAGATGTTGCAGTTATCTCTACTGGAAAAATGCGACTCTTCCAGAGCAGAATCAATACTGAAGAAAATTGAACTGCCAAGTTCTGATTCTCAAGCAAATCTAACCTCGGCTCGCAGGATTGCTGCAATGATTTGGTACTACAGAGCCAAATACAAAACACACAATCCATTTTCTTCAATGGCAGAAGCTATTTCTCTTTGGAAGACTTCTCTTTGCCCTAATGCTGCAAAAGATGCCACAGAATTGATGCATCAATTAATCTAGAGTCCAGTCTCGATTTTTGTGAATCGAGAAGGGGAACACTCTAATGGTATAGGTCAAGTGTCTGTAATTATGCTGAGGACTAAAGCGTCGTGTGCCTTTTTTCTCATCTCGATGTTTTTGCTATCTGTTCAATCTCCAATGCTGTTAGCAGACACAGAAATCAGTGAGACTAGCGGGCGAGCTCAAACAACTTGGTCCGGTAGCGTTGTTTTGAACAACCATTACACAATTCCAGTTACTGATGAACTGGTGATTTCTCCTTGTACCAATGTAACTATGTCTAATGGAGTTAGGATTTACGTTGAAGGAAGAATTACTGTTGAGGGAACTTCCACATGCCCTGTGTACTTTGATTATTCAGGCGGAGGAGACCACATGGGGATTCAATTCAATTCCTCATCAAATGGAAGAGGCAGTAAAATAGACAATGCCTCAATAATTCACGCAACATATGGGATTACAGTCTATGGTTCGGATCCTTATCTTGCCAATGTAACAATTTGGAATCCTGATGATGTTGGAGTTGACCTATTCAATTCAGCAACTCCAATAATACGCAATCTCGTGATTGATGAAGCAGGCCAAGATTGGAATTTCCCTAATTATTGGAGATATGGAATTGGTTTGTCCATCGGTGCAGGTTCAGCACCAAATATCGATGGGCTGTCAGTAAATGATGCAGTCACTAGAGGTCTGAATGTTTGGGGAAGTTCTGGTGGCTTGATTAGGAATTTAACCTTGACAAATATCACCGGTGCAACTTTGGCCCAATCCGCAGGAATTTGGGTAGAAGATAGTGTACCTCTTATCGAGCATACCGTAATCGACAGAGCGGACCATGGAGCTATTATTCGCCACATTGACGACGGCTCTCTTACCCGTGCGGTAATGAGAGATTTAGAAATCAAGAACTCGATGTACAAGGCCATTATTTTGGATAAGGAAGACCGTACCAACTACACAAATTATCAGAGCGCAATTATCGAAGGATTACAGATTAGCGGCACCGGAGGTCCCGGAGCAAAAACCGCAGGCCTCGCAACTTCTACAATCGAAATAAATGCCACAGGTGCTTGGATAGAAGACGCTCATTTAGAAGACAATGATGCGGTCGGTGTGCAGTTGTATTTCGTGGATTCATCAACGGTTTTCACAAATCTATCAATCAACAATACCGGCGGAACCGGGACTGGAGCTAATGCAGCGGGCATCTCTGTACGCTCGTCTTATTTCGCTGCTAAATTCGACGGATTAGAAGTTTCCAATTCAACCGGACCTGGAGTATTCGCAAAGAGCGGAGGTGCAATTCAGGGAAGTGATTGGCACCTACACGATAACGGCCAAGAGGGATTTTATCTAGAGAGCGCTGCAACAATTGTCGATGGTTTGGACTTGCATAACAATGCTGATTCAGGTGTTCATATCGATGATGCGAGATACGTTTTCCTTTCCAATTTAACTAGTTCACTCAATGGTGATGCAGGATTAGAATTTGATAGAGCAAATGACATTGAATCATCCTCAGGAGATGTAAGGTGCACTAATTGCACCTCAAATGGTGACAACCGTGGTGTAGTCGCAATAGATTCAGTCGACCTTTACTTGGAAAATCTGGAAGTGTATGATCCAATAACGGGGCCTGCGATTTCAATCAACAACAGTGGTTTAGACATTGGCGTTCAAGGAGGAATGTTCCACTTGAACAATGTCAAGACTTGGATAAATCATAGCGGCCCTGCAATCGACATTACAGGAGCAGAAGGAGAAATAGATGGCCTTGACATGTATGGAGCGCATGAGGGATTAGTTTGGGATGCTGACCATAACGTTGAGCGAACCAGCATTTTGTCAAATGCTAATTTTTCCGGAACAGGATGCCTTGTTCTATCTAATCACGACCAACTATCAGGTCAAACTAATCGAATAACTAACGATTGTACAGGAAACCTGACATTCACAAATGTTGAATTGAACTGGTCAGGTCTTGTTGATCTAGGAGCTCATGTCTTTGATGTCGATACAAACTCTCATTTGCACCTTCATCAGCCTTCAAATATCGATTATGATAATGCGTCAATCGATGGCAATGGGTGGATTGAAGAGGCATGGAATGTTGAAGTCTGGGTAATAAATAACAATTCAAATGGCGTTCCTGTTGCATCGGTTTCACTTGATTTCGACCAACTTGAAACAAACATTGGAGATTCTACAAACGATGTTGGAACAGTAACATTCCCCGACTTGAGAGGCAAGAAATACAACAGTCTTGGAGAAAGTCCATACACTTCTGTAACCGTTGAATGTAGTTATGATGGAGTCACAAACTCAACCAACATATCCCTCTCTCAAGATAGAGCCGTTTGGTGCCATCTTCCTCTTGAGAACCAAGCACCATTCATCATGTGGGATTCACCATTAGACCAGAATGTGTTCCCTTCACAGAGCGAAGTTTTGTTCAATGCCTCCAGGTCATGGGACTTAGATGATGACATTATGACATTCACATGGACTTCATCATTAGACGGAGAATTACTGCAAGGTCAAACATCAGAATTTACTGTAAATGGAATGGTTGCACCAATCATAGCTTTGAGCGATGGGATTCACGATATTACTCTAGAAATATGTGATGACAAAGGGAATTGCGTAGAAGAAACCAGAACCATCGAATTATCCAATCAGCCTCCAATAATTGTGGTAGATACTGATCCTAATCTCTCTCCGTGGGGCGAATTAATCTCTCCAATAACTAAGCCTGTCGAGTACAATCTCAGCGGCACTTACGACCCAGAAAATGACACTCTGTCTTGTACATGGAGTTGGCTAGGTAATTCTGTCCAAGTCAGCGATTGTACTAACGGAACAGGATTCCTTTCTTTCGCCAATTCAACATCGGATTCATTCGATTTAACACTCTCAGTTTCTGATGGTATCAATAATCCAAGTGAATGGGTAATTCCGGTAGAGTTGTTCAACGAGATGCCAAATGCTTCTTTCGACGTTATTAGAACAGGTAACTTATCTGAAGATTCCATCACTTTGGTCAGTACTACAATCGACCCTGAAGGGGATGAAATCACCTATCTTTGGGAGAGTTCACTGGATGGTGTTATTTCCAATGAAAGTTCATGGCAAGGACATCTCTCAAGAGGCGCCCACGTCATTAGTCTCAGTGTTAATGACGGGCGCATGGAACACATCAATTCGACTAGCATCGCAACTGAAATTGTAAATGTAGAAAATAGCCCGCCACGAGCGGTTATTCACACTCCTATTTCAGGAACGAATTATGATTCTAGCAATTTGTTTGAATTCAACGCTTCAGGCTCTGGAGATTGGGATAGCGCTTGTGCAACATTCCCAACCGATATTTCTTGGCACTGTGCTGTTGATGAACCAGCATCAGGTTCTGAATATCTGATTTACAAGTGGGAATCAAGTATCGATGGAATCCTCCAAGAAAACGGTTCAGATTGGTTGATATTTGAGGGCTATTTGACTAATGGAGTTCATACTATTACATTGACAATAGACGATGGAATAAACGCACCAGTTGAAGCTAGTGTAATTGTGGAAGTCGCATCCTCTGCACCTGTTCTAAACTTGCAAAGTCCTGATTTAGATCAAGGATACCATTCCAGTGATTTGATCGAATTTGATTTGCGAAACAGCGTTGACTATGATGGAGATAATTTCACGTTTAATCTGACAAGTGATATTTCGGGAGCGATAATGACAGATTCTAATCCTTCGGAGATTCATGGAATTAACTTAGTCGCAGGACAGCATTCTTTGACATTCACTTTGACGGACGAAACAGGTTTGTCCAGACAAGAAACGGTCAGTTTACAAGTTGTTGAATCTGACCCTGAAGCAGTAATCTATGAGCCAATAAACAATCAGTTCTTTGAGCCGGGAGAATTGATTATCTTGGATTCTGGTGGGACAAATGATGCCGATAATGACATTACGCGCAGAGAATGGAGGCTACACGTCCCTGGAGAATTATATCCAACTGTAATCTCCAACTCAGAGTTCCATTCTACGTATCTGCTCCCTGGAGTACACCACATTTCTCTGTTCGTGGAAGATAGAAGGGGCGGTTTCGATGAATCTCACATCAACATCACAGTGGCATCAAGTAGCCCTGACCTTTCCAATCTAACCGCTTCATCCAAGTTCATTTTAGTTGATGAGCTGACTAAGGTAACCGTTAGCATCGCTCTGGATGACCCAGACGGAACTACTTCGCAAATCACCGGTACAATTACCAAAAACCTACAGGTTTGGAATTTCAATTTGACCGATGACAATGGTGATGGAATATGGGTTGGTGAGATAGATATCATCGCCCAAGAGAGTGGTAAAGCCCAACTCAAAGTCACAGCAGTGGATGGAGAAACCATCGATTTCATGGCTATGGATTTGGACTTCATCGAAAAAGAAACCGACAATAGTTCACTGTATATTGTAGCTGGAGGAATCGCATCATTCCTTCTCGTAGCACTATTATTGGCTTGGTTGGTGATTCGTAGAAGAAAGCGCTTAGCAGACCTTGATTTGATTGATTCTTGGGGAGTATTTGGCGGAGAAACAAAAGAATACGACTCCGAAGAATTAGAAAATTGATTCCAATAGAATCAGAATAGAGAAGTCCACAATTATTGTGACTACTTCTGTTCAGGGATATCCCCGTTTAGAGAATCAGGATTGTCATCCAGAGGGCCCCACTCAGTGAGGGTTCGATTTAGACCGAATCTCTTTGCCCAAATGAATTTCAGATTCTTCCATCCATCTCCCCAAGTGTGTATTTCTGCTTCACCTACACGTGGGCGGTACGGAACTGAAATCTCGATGGCCTTTTTCTTNCCCAAAACTCTTCTTGCCAAGATTTTCATTTCTTCAGAAAGTGGCATTCCATCATTGGTAGGGCGCATCTTTTCATTCTCAAAAATCGACTTACGGAAAACCCACATACCNGATTGCGAATCTTTGATTCCATAACCGAAAGCTAGCCTTGCATTGAAGGAAAGCATCCAATTACCAAATCCGTGGAGACCAGACATCGAGCCTTCTTCAGCAAGTGTCAATCTATCACATGTGATGAAATCTAGGTCTTCATCCAAGAGCCTCTTTACTAGTTCAGGAACTACTTCGGCAGGATAAGTACAGTCTGCATCCATGGTTACAATGATGTCTCCTTTAGCGACAACAAAACCTGTTCTGTATGCTCTGCCGTATCCCTTTCTTGGTTCCAAGTGGACTCTAATTCCCTTTTCTAGAGCGATTTCTCTAGTCCTGTCTGTGGAGTTACCGTCAACAATCATAATTTCTAATTCATCACACCAATCCCTAGGGATAGAATCCACAGTAGGACCAAGTGCTTCCTCTTCATTTCGAGTGGGAAGAATGATAGTGACAGAGACAGGTAACTTGTCCGCCATGGCCTGTGGACTCAAGATTTCGTTTTGAAGCCACCTATCCATTGGATTATTTATCATATTACGAAGTCGGAGTACTGTTCGACATGCATATTGCCATAGTGTCCGGCGAATATCCTCCTCGTTGGGGAGGCATTGGCTCGGTGGTGTTTCACCTTGCTGGACATTTTGTACAATTGGGCCATGAGGTCACAATCATTACTCGCTCTCACCATGAGAAAGCACCTTCTCAAGAAGGCGTAGAGGTGATCCCAGTTAAGTGGGCAAAATTGCCAATGGCCTTCACACGTTCATATGGTAAAAGTGCAATAAAGGCTCTGAAAAAGTTGCACGCAAAAAAGCCGGTCGACATCATCAATGCCCATCTTCCATTGGTATCTTGGAAGCGCAAAGAATTCATATGGCTCGAACAAAATGTTGCACCGGTTGTTTCCTGCCTACACGGCTCATGGCTGGGAGAAAAAGAAGGAGTCAAACGAGCAGCCGCTGCTAAAGAATCGGCCACTTGGAAGAATCCAAATGACCTCGCAATACTTACCACTGCTGGCTGGTATTCGAAATATGAAAGAGCTGGAGTCCTCGAATCAAGTATCTGTGTTGCGAACTCCCAATCAACATTGAAAGAGTTCCAAAGATGGTATAAGCCTGATGAAAACTTTGACTGTGAAGTTATTCTATGGGGCTGTGACCACAAGGTATTCCGCCCTCCTAACATCGATGATGAAGCCGAGCAGTTAGAGCATGAAAGAATCAGACAATTGTATGGTTGTGGGGACGAAGAAGCGCTCAATTATTCTGCGGAAACCAATACTCCAATGTTACTTGCAGTAGGACGATTAGTTGCTAGAAAAGGTTACATGACTTTGCTGAGAGCAATGCCGGCAATTTTGCAAGAAAACCCAAAGGCAAAACTTGTGATTGTTGGACGAGGACATATGAAATCTAGTCTCGAGAAAAAAGCGAAAAAGCTTGGTATATCAGATTCAATTCACATTCAAAGTAGCCTTTCATTCGAAGAACTTGCTCAGCATTTCCGTTCAGCTGATCTCGTGGTTTATCCTTCGTATTACGAAGGGCAAGGCCTGATTCCTTTGGAATCACTGGCTAGTGGGACCCCTGTTGCAACCGTTAATCAAGAGCCTTTGACTGAGATGGTGGATGATTCAGTAGGAGGATTATTCAAGCGTGGCGAGCCTGAAGATTTGGCTAGGTGCGTTAATGAAATGCTAGCCAGCGAAGAAACTACCAAGAAGGCGATTTTGGGCCGAGAAAGGGTTCTTTCTCGCTATACTTACGAACACAATGCTTCAGATTATGTTGCTGTTTTCAACCGTGCAATTGAGAAACGAAGCGGGAAATAATCTCCAATTGTACAAAACATTGCCGGCGTTGTCTTGAAAACCAAACCCTCGCATGCATGCACATGCGCGCGGAGCAGTGGGTGGTATGCTTCCTCGCAGTGTCCTTGTTGACGTTTTTACCCGCAGTACAGGCGGATGATGACACCTCAACCGCAAATGTACTGACGAATGGAGTTTCAACCAACGGCTATGTTTGTTATGACGACGGCTGTTCACCCAATGACGAAGTCGATTGGTGGAAGATTTACGCCTACAAAGGCGATATCGTCCAAGTTGGATTTTCTGGTTCGATGAATAACGCCGCATGGTGGTGCCCGGGTGACGGATGGGAGGCAGATTACTCACTTCACGATTCAAATGGTGCTCAAGTAGCGAGTCAGGCAATGAGCGATGCAGGTTCTTCGACCACCCTTTCCACAACAATGCCAACCTCCGGTTGGGTTTATGTCAAAATTAAGGGTAAAGATAGCTGGTGTAACGATGGTGTCGATTATACTCTAACTCCTTCATTGAACCAAGATAATCGTGATACTGATGAGGACGGATTTGTCGATAATGAAGACGACTGTGACTTGGTTTCTGGAACCTCAACTAACGACCGCCAAGGCTGTCCCGATACAGATTCAGATGGTTGGTCTGACCCCGATGAAGGTTGGACCACTAACAATGGAGCAGATGCTTTCCCAACCCAACCTAGTCAATGGATAGACTCAGATAATGATGGATTTGGAGACAATATCAATGGTTTCGAACCGGACCATTGCCCATACCGAAGAGGGTACTCAAACCTAGACAGATTCGGTTGTTTGGATTCCGATGGTGATGGTTGGTCGGATGCAGACCCTGGTGGATTGGACGGAGTCGAGCCATGGTTTGCTCACCCCAACGGTTCCGCAGATGCTTTCCCATTCACTCCTAGTCAATGGAATGATACTGATGAAGATGGGTTTGGAGACAATTGGGCTGACGGTTCTTGGAACGAAACTAGAATGAATTGGTCCATCGGTGTATGGTATGCCAATGCTAGTCAACCAGATGCATGTCCTTTCGTCACAGGATTTTCCTTAGAAGATAGATTTGGATGCCCAGATGCAGATAATGATGGTTGGTCCGACCCAGATTCTAACTGGACCGCTTCAAACGGTGCAGACGCATTCCCTGAAAACCCTACTCAATGGTCTGACAGAGACAATGATGGCTGGGGAGACAATCAAAGTGAAGGAGCATTGCAAATAGATGATTTCCCTGATAATCCAACACAGTGGCTCGATACTGATGGTGACGGATGGGGAGATAACAACTCATACGGGGCAACTCAGGTCGATGATTTCCCACTGATTCCAAGCCAATACCGCGATACTGATGGAGACGGTTACGGAGATGATATTAACGGCTTTGAAGGAGACGTATGTCCTTTGAGCACTGTTGAAGAAGTTGAAAGCGGATGGATCAGTTGGGCTGACAGATTTGGTTGCTTAGATTCTGATATGGATGGTTATTCGAATCCTGATGATTGGTGGATTTCGCACCCTGACGGATTTGCTGACGCCTTCCCTGATGACGAAAGTCAGTGGCATGATACCGATGATGATGGCTACGGGGACAACCTCGAATATTTCGATGGAGAAACCTGGAGAGAAGCCTGGAGAGGAGATGGCTGCGTAGCTACTGAAGGTAACTCAGCGATGGACCGCTGGGGTTGCCCTGACTCTGATGGTGACGGTTGGTCTGACCCTACTACTCACTGGTTGGCTAGCCCAGGCGGTATGGCTGATGCTTGGCCTGATGATGTAACCCAATGGCATGATAGGGATGGCGATGGTAGAGGAGATAATCCACGTGGTACCACCGCAGATGTTTGTCCAGATGTACCTGGTACTTCCCTGGGACCAACTGCAGGTGGCGACCGTTGGGGTTGCCATGATACAGATGGCGACGGTTGGTCTGACCAAGGTGACAAATTCCAGCACGAGCCAACTCAGTGGCGAGATTTAGATGGCGATGGATTTGGTGACAACCCAGATGGACATGAAGGAGATGCATGTCCAAACGAAAGAGGCCAGTCCTTCTTCGACAGACTAGGGTGCCGAGATTCGGACGGCGACGGTTGGTCTGACCCTTCCCAAAACTGGTTGGCATCTCCTTGGGGCGAAGCAGATGCATTCCCAACCGACAGATTGCAATGGCAAGATAGCGATGAAGACGGATTTGGCGATGTCCCGATGGGTGCGAAGCGTGACGATTGTCCCGATGTGCCAGGGACCTCAACTAGAGACGTGCAAGGTTGTATTGATTCAGATGGAGATGGATGGTCAGACGAATACGGTGGTTGGAATGCAGCATTCTCAGTCATGGGAGAAGAACCAGCTTCTAGTTGGCTATCGTACATGATTCTAGGAACAGTAATGCTTCTTTCCTCTGGATTAGCAATGATTGTTCGTTATTCACGTTCAGTATCTTCACTTGAGAGAGGAATCGTTGAAGAAAAGAAGGGGGGCGATTCAAATGCGTGAGTGGTTATTGATCGCTTTGATGGTCTCGCTTTGCTTCACAGGCAATGTTGTGGCTGAAGAAGAGAGTGATCCATTCTCAGATGCGGGACTAGATCTAATCGCTTTGCGAAATGATAGCCTTGATAGCAACCAAGATGGAATGATGGATGCAATTAGAGTAGTAGTCGTAATCAACTCAACAAACCAATGGGTAGATTTGACACTTACCTTGATTGGAGAGCATTCAGGAATTACTGTTTATGAAGAGGTTCTAATGGCGTTTGAAGACCAAGAAAACGCATCACTAACCTATGATTCTTGGGCTGCTGGTGAACACACACTGATTTTAGAAATTAGTGATTCTGATGGAAGATTGCTAAAATCTGTGAACATTGGTACATTCGACTTGAGCCCCGCTTTAGCGACCCCAGAAATCGATTTGTTATTGTCTGGGTCCGAGATTATGCAAACTGGAGATGATTGTCAAATCACCAGAGATTTCGTAGATGAGACCGGTCCAAGGTGGGATTTCGAAGGAACTCGCTCAATTACTGGAACTCCTTTCAAAGTGTTGGACACAGACCAAGTATTGGATTGCAGTAACTGGCCCGCTGGGACATATGTAGTCTCTGAAACTTATCAAAATGGATTAGGACAGACCACTAGCGATACATTGGAACTTGTTATCGTAAACAAGCCACCACCGAACTTCGAAATTGAGGTGAATGGAAACGATGCTCTTGCCGGAACTCCTTGTACAATTACTCATGTTGCTGCTACAGGAGAAGACCACACTGATTTCGTCAAGGATTGGAGAATTACTCCTTCCATCGGATTAATTGCAAATTCTAGTTCCTTAGATTGCTCGATGTGGGAATCTGGAGTCTACAAAATTCTCTTGACCGTTACTAATGATGAGGAGATTAGCACCACTGGTGGAACAATGCTAATTCGTATGCCATCCCCTGAAATGGCATCAGCAGACGAAGATGCACCAGCTCTCTCAAAGGGTCAGGAAACGGAAACCTCTAGCGTAGGGATTTGGGGGATTGTAATGTTGTCACTAGTTCTAGGAATAGCAGTGTTCGTTTTGATGATGAAGAGTCCCGAAGACGACGAGTTGTTTGGCGGATTACTCAATGATATGGGCGAGCCAGACTCAGAAGGTCTGCCCACTCACGTCGATGAAAATGGAATGTTGTGGAGGAAACACGACAATGGTGAAGTTGATTGGTGGGACCGCTCTTCGATGATGTGGAAGAGGTGGTAATGTGCTACAAGCCATTGCTTTCTGGGTAATGATCCTCAGTGGTTCCGGATTAGTAGCCCTGTTCGTTAATTCAATGTGGAAGAGGTATGTTCGTCTCAAATCTTTGGAGCCGGGCCTTGAAAGAGAGTGGGTAGCAGATTGTGCTAAACACGGGTCTGCCAATTTCAAAGGAAGCAAAGTATCTCTCAAAAATGTCAGAGATTTCTCTTGGAAGAACAAAAGAGAGCACGACTCAAAATGGATTAACACCAAAGTCGACATTGATGAAATAGTAGATGTGTGGTTTGTTATTGACCATTTTCACAAGATCAAAGGTTTGGCACATACCATGCTTACTTTCGAGTTTAGTGACGGCCAATTTATCACATTCTCATTCGAAACAAGGCGCGAAGTAGGTGAGAGATATCACCCTTGGAACGGGCTATGGAGGGCCTATGAGTTGTATTTACTAGTGGCTACTGAGAAGGATGCATTGCATCTGCGAACAAACGCTAGAAACCACAAGGTCCACCTATTCAGAGTTCAAACTCCACCGGGAAAGGACAAGGCTCTATTCAATGCACTGTGTGATAGATTGAACTCGCTAGCAGAAACACCGGAATGGTACCACACGCTTGGGAAGACATGCACAACAGCGATTGTTGACCAAGTGAATCTAATCACGCCCGGAAGAATACCTCGCATGTGGAGAACTTTGCTACCAGGGCACTCAGCCCGGGCGGCATGGAAACTGAAACTAATCGAAGATTGGGGAGGATTCGATTCAACAATAGATGCATCAAGAATTGATGAGCGTGCTAGAAAATGGGACGGCAAAGAAGAATATTCACGATATATCAGAGCTCATTTGCCTCCCAAATGAACAGTAAATCTCCTCCTTCATGAGAGACAGAAACATCGGTAGAAACCGACTTATTTCCTACACCTCTAGTGCCGCTAGAAATGTCTTCACCCGCCAGGGTAAATTCCACTCCTTGAAGATTGACATTTTCCACTTTTCCAAATGCCATTAACGAGCAATTAGTCCCCTCTTGTAATTCGATTTCTAATCCTGAATCCGCAACTCGGCACGCCCTCCATCCGTCGAAATATAGAATTGCATCTGATTGAGATTCGAATAGTGCAGTAAAGGCTGCAAGGCGATGATCAAGGCGACCCCCTTCAACTCCTACAATAGCATCAACTTCATACTCGATTAGAGCTTTAGCAAGGTCGGAATTTTGCTGATTTTCATCTTTTGTTATTCCCTCAGGATTCGCTATGGAATCGAGGTCACCAACTACTACATCCCATCCCTCAAACCTGTCTGCTGCACCATCCAGAGCAATGGTGAATTCGGCATTGTCAAGCAGGGTTTGAACCAATTCGTCTGATGGCCATTCACCATTGGCAACAACTAGGACCATCCCGGCCATGGAACTCCGAAATAATTCATAGATTCAAGCGGTTCGCTTCGTTGGTTTTTTCGGCCCCCTTAAGGGGGCCGTATGCTCAATCTTTGGGAATAGTAATGTAGGGTGGAGTTTGTCATGGTAGTTATGTCGCGGCGAAGCAACGGACTACCCGTCGCGATTATTGCTATATTTTTGATTCAAATATTGTCACCTGTGGTACAGTTTCCAAATCCTGAATTAGATTCTAAAAAGGCATCTGAGGCCTCGGAAATAGGATTCTCTACAGGCTCAGGTCACGATTTAGAGGGCGATGTAATCAACGTTGACGGCAAAAATTGGACAGTCAGAGGAGAATCAATTTTGGATTATTGGGCGCACGAGGTCCTTGATTCTGATTTCAACGGTTCCTTTGACATGGCAGTAACAGATGTTGGTGTTGCATATGTTTGTACAACAAATACGTCTGAAATCCACTTCCATACCATTCATCAAAACGGTACTCTCGAAACTCTACTGGTACAGGAATTGTCTGGTGAACAAACCCATGGATGTGCTATTGGAGTTACTAACCAAGATAGAATCCAAATCGTGTACGACATTTCAGATGGCGGAAGTGAGGAAACCGGTGGTCACATAAGACTAGCTCGTCTTGCTGAACCAAACGCAGTATACTTGGAAAGAACATGGCATATCCGTACAATTGCAGAGGACATTTACGCAGGAGGTCCGAATGGATTGAACCTTGAGTTTGATTCTGAATCAAGAACTCAGATTCTCTTCAAAGATAGCATTACTCATGGACTACGCCACCTTTGGTTCAACAAAGCATATTGGAATCAAACAGTGTTAGATGAGGGGCCAATCGGGACAGATATTGAATTTGAAATCGATCCACATGACATGTTCCATGTAGTGTATACAACCCATCCAGAGAATGAATCATTAGAACATGAAGTCAAATTATTGAGATTCAATGAAACTTCGGAAACTCGACAAGTATTGGCTAGGAGTCATTCGATTACTGATGCCATAGGAATGGATTTAGATACAAACAATATCGAACAAATTGCGTATTCAAGTTCTGAAATAACCAACAACAGCGGGGTATTGCAAGAATTCCACGACATTTCTCTTCTTCGCAGCCTTGCAGGTAAAGATACAGGAAGAATCGACCCAACTCCAACCTCTGTCATAACCTACGACGATGATTCGATTGAAGGTGAAGTTCTCAGCGGTGACTTGAATGGTGACGGAATGGATGATTTAGTCTACACAGACCCTGATGGAAATGGAACAATTTCTATCCACTATGGTTCTGCTAGTGGAGTTGGTGCTTTAGCAGATAGAATCCTAGTTGGTTCATTTAGCGATTCAAATCTAGGAACTGGAATCGCCATTGGAGATTTCAACTGTGATGGGTTCGACGATATTGCTTCTAGCGAACCAGGTATGGCGATTAACAATTCTGGACATGTCTCTGTAAGATTGGGTTCATCCTCAGGAATTTCTGATGCTGCATGGTGGGAAATGAATGGTAGCGAAGATGACAACCTAGGTTGGTCTCTTACTTCACTTGGTGATGTTGAATCAGATGGCTGTGATGATTTGGCAGTCGTTGCGGACAAACTAATCGAAGACAATGATTTAGCGTCCTTAGTCAAGAATGGCCTAGTTATGATTCTCAAAGGTAATTCAAGTTCAATGATTTTCCATGCAAACATTACTCAAACGGAATCAGGGCCTATGTTTGGAAGACAAATTGCAGCAGGTGGCGACATTAATGGCGATGGATTCCTAGACATGGTTGTATCAAACACAGGAGATGCTGACAGCCCCACAGGCTATTCTTCGATAGAATTCTTTTATGGTAGCATTAGCGGAATTGGCACAACTCCTTTTACCTCTCACGCTCCACTAGATCAAGGGAAATTGTATGGTTTTGAAATGGCATTCATTGGAGATGTGCAGGGTGATGGTTATGATGATGTAATTATCACTCAGCTATTTGCTCAGACAACTCCATACAATTCTGGTAAAGTCCACATGTGGTGCGGTTCAGCATCAGGACCAGTCAAGGACTATTGGACTGAAACAGGTAGTTTCGCTAACGCCTTACTTGGTTACACAATCTCTCCAGCAGGAGATATCAATGAGGATGGATACGATGATTTCCTAATGATGTATCCTTCCGCATCCAAATCAGGANCGGTTAATCTGTACTTGGGTTCACAAAATGGCCCTCGCAGCGATGTCCAACTATTTGCCCAGGGAGCAGTACAGGAAAATGTCGGATTGAATTTGTTATCTGGCATGGACTTAGATGGCGATGGAATGGGAGAGATTCTTTATTCATCTAGAGATTTATCCCAAGGTGAAAACTTCGCCCCAGTCCTCACAATTATGTCTGAAAGAGATTGGGAGAACATCAACTTCGGATTCGATAACGAAGTTATGGAACTCGAATTGAAAACGCCTTTGAGGGGAAGCCCTTCATTGATGGTCAAACTATCAGATTCGAGCCTCAATCTACTAGAGAATACTCCAGATGGATTGTCATCTGCNGGACGTTGGGATCACAGGTATCTAACAGACGTTGACTCAGCAGTCATGGGAATCACGGATGCTGGCAAGCCTACAATCCTCGCGACCTCAACAATATCGGGTAGTTCAACATTAATTTCGATGACTCCTGAAGGCAACACAGGCCTTGATTTCACTTTGGATTCTGGGACAGGTGTCGGTAAGCAAATGGGTTCAATTTTGGGTTCCACAGGCTTACAGAGAATGGGGCACACTTCACCAGATTATTCATCAATTTTCTACACGGTAGAAGGTGAGTATGGATACACAACTTCACTTGTGCGTTCATCCATCGATGTGCTCTATCCTGTCCAAATTCACATTGATTCTAGCGATAATACTCGTTTGGTATATGTCGATGATGATGACCACATGGTGCGGCTGAACACATTGGATAGTTCATGGTCGGAAGTCTCGATTTTGAATACAACACTCGGAGATGATTTCGATTCAGTCTGGACTTCTGATGACGATTTGATTCTTGCACAANTCGGCCTNTCNAATAACTCAACTTATCTTCAATTGGTCGAATACAATGGCACAAATTACACAGTTTCTGACGTCGCATCTGCTGATTTGACAGCATCGTTTGAGATGGAAATAATCGGCGACAAATTGGTCATATCTGTCCTTGATGGTGAATATTTGAACGTACATGAGAGGAACTTGACAGGTGGTAATTGGACTAATTCCTTCCAAAGGTGGATGCTACAAGACAGNAACAATGCCAACAACACTTTGGTAATGAGGGACGGATATATCCTCTATGATTCAAACAACAATGACGAGGGTATCGCGTACAATAGTGAAGGTACTTGGGCTGTACATTCAATAGAGGTTCCAGATTCTGAAAATGACCCCGATTTCTTAGTTATCTCAGATGGTGGCGAGGAGAGATGGCACATTACNCACACCGAATCTTCGCTAGCTCAGAGCCATCTAGTGTGGACTACAGGAATGTTGTCACAATCAGGGATTACAACTTCCACATCATTTACTTCCATCACTACTGAGCATAGAGTAGCCATGGAATCTTACAGTGGAGATTTGATGCTTGCTTATTCACAATCATCAACAAACAATTTCTTGGCAATGCGAATAGTTAGTGATTCGGACAGAGATCTAGTTCCTGACACGCATGATGATCTACCAATGATTGGGAACCAATGGGAAGATTCAGATTCAGATGGATTTGGAGATAATTCTGAAGGCCCACAAGCTGACATGTGCCCTTCCTCCTCAGGACATTCTAAGTTCGATAGGCACGGTTGTGATGACTACGACCAAGATGGTTGGTCAGATGCTAACGACGATTGTGTTAGTGATGATGGTTTCTCTTGGTGGGGGCAACTTGGCTGCGATGACGACGACCAAGACGGTTGGGTTGACGATGGAATTCTAGGAGACAGATATCCAACTAATTGGAAACAAGCTTTGGATACAGACCGAGATTCATATGGCGATAATCACGGCCCAGACT
>PBXT01000089.1 GCA_002727695.1 Methanobacteriota archaeon
CAAAATCCGTTATCACGACTTCAATGAAATGTACGATGATCCGCAAGGATTCGAAAGAAAACCGGTTGACGAGGGCCGTGTAAAGTGAGGTGTTATCATGGCAGAGATGTGGATTACAATGGGGCCTCAGCACCCGATGACTCATGGATTGTGGACACTTAGAGTAAAGGTAGATGGAGAAACCGTTACCGATACTGAAGCAGAATTAGGATACATTCACCGTGGAGTAGAGAAGATTTGTGAATCAAGAGACTTCACTCAAATTACTCCTTACTGCGACCGTCTTTGTTATGTGAGTGCAATGACTTGGGCTCANTCTTACATCATGGCAGCAGAAGATTTGCTGGAGGCAGAGGTACCAGAGCGTGCCGAATANATCCGTCTAATGGCTGCTGAAGTNCAGAGACTAGCNAGCCACTTAATGTGGCTTGGAGCATTTGGGCCAGATATTGGAAACTTGACATTGATGACTTGGTGTCTGCGTGACAGAGAAATGTTCCTTGACCTTTTGCAAGAACTTGGTGGTTCAAGAATGCACTACAACTATCCGAGAGTTGGTGGTGTCAAGAGAGATATCCCGATTGGATGGGCTAATAGACTGAAGGCAAAGGTCAAATTATTCGAAAACAGAATCAAAGAATACGAAATGCTCCTTGACGAATCTACAATTTGGCTTGTTAGATTACAAGGTGTAGGCTATGCAACTGCGGAAGACCAAATCGATGCAGGTGTAACCGGGCCGAATCTCCGTGCTGCTGGTGTCAATATCGACGCAAGATGGACAAACCCTTACTCTGTCTACGACCAAGTAGATTGGGAGCCTGCAGTGGAAAAACCAACTAGCGTTAAGGGCGCTGATTGCTATGACAGGTACCGAGTACGCATGGAAGAGATGAGGCAATCTTGCCGAATGTTGTTGGATGCAATCGAGAAGATTCCTGGCGGAGCAAACACTCACTACCAGCCTGGTGATGAGATGCTGATTGCTAAGGCGCCTACCCGTGCACCAGAAGGAGCAACCGGATTCAGTACATACGAATGTACCAGAGGTGTATCCAATTTCTACATCCAAGGCGGTGGTGACGGCAGAGGAAAGAATCCTTACCGAGTTTCTATTAGGTCTCCAATGTTCATTACGATTCCATACGTCGCGAAGACAATGATTGGTTACAAGGTTGCAGATATTCCTGCAATCATGGGTAGTTTCGATCCATGTATCGGGGAGACCGACCGTTGAGGTGATTATCATGGACGATTGGTTACAACTCCACGATTTTGTCTACAACCAAACAAGAGATTTGTTTGGNTCAATGTTAGAGGATACCTTCTTGGAATCCTCCTCGAATGATATTGCATTCTTTGTTTTCACACTTGTAACCTGTTTGGTCACTTTCGGTGGAATCATGCTTTCAATGTTCATGATTCTATGGATTGAAAGAAAATTCTACGCTCGTGTAAACGACCGCCGTGGTGCTACAACTGCACTGCGTTCTCTTTGGGTCGGAGAAAACGGCGTTACCGCTGGAGAATGGTGGAATATGATTCCATTCGGATTAGGAAAGCCTGTTGGCGCCATCAACAAGTGGCTAAACAAAGTAGCTGGCAACAAGGGTCACGAGCAAGAAATGGTCAATCGTGTAGGTAACCGTTCGTGGTACGGTGTCACAATTTTCCCAGGGTTCTTCCAGAACATTGCAGACGGAATGAAGTTCCTAACCAAGGAGCACATGGTTCCTTCTAGAGCGGACAAGGTGATTTTCGAACTAGCACCTTTCCTAGTCATTTCATCTACAATTATGATTCTAGGAATGATTCCATTGTCTAGTGGAATCTACGGCGCTAACCCAGAACTGTCAGTTCTATTCGCATTCGCAATCTTTGGAATTGCCCCTCTTGGTGTGTTCTTTGCAGGTTGGTCCTCAAACAACAAGTACACCCTACTCGGAGGTATTAGAAGTGCTGCACAACTAACAGCATACGAGATTCCATTGCTACTATCCATCCTTGGTGTGTGCGTAATGGCAGGTTCATTCAACTTCCTTGAAATCGTTCACTTCCAACACTCATCAGGCGCATGGCTATTCTTCTTGATGCCACTTGGCGGAGTTCTGTTCTTGGTCAGCATGATTGCTGAAGTTGAGCGAATTCCATTCGATATGCCTGAAGCAGAAGCAGAACTCGTAGAAGGATGGTGGACTGAATATGGAGGAATGAGATTCGGTTTGCTATTCGCAGCAGAGTACATGCGTGTTTACGCTGCAAGCATCCTCTTCGCGCACTTCTTCATGGGCGGATGGCACGCGCCATTCGCTGGTACAATCGGCTCAATCCCATATCTTGGGGAAGCTTGGTTAGCCATTCCTGGAATCATTTGGACACTGTTGAAAGCATGGTTCATCTTCACTGTTGTATTCGTTTGGGCAAGAACTGCTCTACCTAGAATNAGAACCGACCAGATCTTAGAGTTTGGATGGAGAATGTTNCTACCNCTTGCAGTATTGCAAGTTGNGCTATCAATCGTTTACCGNCTNTACTTCTTNGATGCCGGAGCACTATCAGACACAGTNGCNGGCGGCTGGTCTTGGGACCTAACCATTCAAGACTTCACAATCCCATGGGGATTGCCTATCATNACGACAATGTTCTGGTTGGCAGTATTCGTGGTACTGATGAAAGATGAGAANATCGAAGAGAATGAGGAACGTATGTACCACATTCGTACGATGACTCCTGCGGGAACGCANACTGCAGGAAAGGAGTGAGGTGANANTATGGCATCNCATCCACATGGCAAACCAAATTTCAGAAACCTATTCTGGTACCCGTTTAAGATAACTGGATTGACCGTTTTGAGAACTTACGAATTCATTGGTAAGAGATTCTCTAGCGGATATCACAATACTACTCACCCAGAGTTTATCGATGAAGGAGATATTGTTCGTTCTGAAAAGACCAAGCACATCAACGACATAACACAACACCACTATACTCCAGACCGTGCCGGAACCGATTTGACTCCAACAATTTGGAAACCTCAGACCATCAGTTACCCATATGAGCGTCTAGAAGAAATTGAACCGTGGCTATTCGTACCAGGAAATTACAATGGTAGAATCGGTATTATCTGGGAGACATGTACTGCGTGTAAGATGTGTGTAAACATCTGTCCAAACTCTTGCTTACACATGACTACTGAATTGAGAGTCGACGTTCTAGATAGTGCTGAAGGCGAGTGGGAAGGTTATGGCGCAGAACTCGAAGTCGGTAAATTCGCAGCAGTTGAAAAACCAGAAGTCCTAGAATCTCTTTCTTCTTTCAACCTTGCAACTGCTCACGCCGACGCTCCTGATGAGTGGAGATTCGGTGAAGTCCTAGACTTGACTGGCGACAGNGCCCGCATGCGCTGGAATGACACTGGAGAAGTCGACCAAGTTCCTTTGGAATCCTTGTATCCAGCTGATGACCAGATCGTTTCCGGAAGAATTGATTTGGGCCGATGTATGTTCTGTGGTCTATGTATGGAAGCATGTAACTTCACATCTTTCTTCATGACAAACGAGTATGATGGAATGTCCGGATTCACTCGTCAGGACNTATGGATGGATGCGAGCAGAACCAGAGTTCTAATCGGCGACCACCAAGAAGCCGTTGATGCTGAACTTGCTAAGAGAGCCAGCAAAGAGCGAGACAAGAGAGCCAAGAAAGCCGCTAAGGCGGCAGGGGAGGCTTGAGTATGGACCTAGCAATGTACCTTGAAGTTGGTATGTTTTTCTTGATGAGCACCATCGTAATCGGTGGAGCTCTTGGCCTGATTTACATGCAGAGAGTTGCACATTCAATGATGTGCTTGATTTTCTGTTTCATGGGAGTTGCTGGAATATTCATTTTGATGGGCGCAGAATTCCTTGCAGTAATCCAGATTCTGGTATATCTTGCTAGCGTAATGTTAGTTGTTCTGTTCGGTATTATGCTGACTAGAAGGCAAATTCTTGAGGAGGATTTCGAATGAGACTACTATCTATTCTCGCAAGAGTCGGCTTGGTCTTTTTGGGTGCAGTAATCGTTACCGCAGTTTCTGCTGATATCGTTTGGGAGGATTCTTCTGATGAAGAAATCACAACTAGCGACTTAGCATCCGCACTATTCGGCGAGTGGGCACTTCCTTTGCTTGCTCTAGGNTTCTTGATGGCTATGGCAATGGTCGGAGCTGCATATCTTGTTCGTGACGAGAGATTGGTGAATCTCGAGTGGGAACTTACTGGAGGTGAAAAGGAATGATTGACCCAGCATGGGTATCTGGTCTAGCGGCCATCCTTTTCATCATCGGATTGTGGGGAGCATTCAGCAGAAAGAATGCAATCGTTGTACTGATGTGTATAGAATTGATGCTCAACGCGGTTAACCTACAGTTCGTAGCAGCTGCAACTCACTGGGGCGATGTAACCGGATGGGTCTACGCAGTTTTCGCAATCGCAATCGCAGCAGCGGAAGTAGCAATTGGATTGGCTATCTTCCTCTCAATGTATGGACAACATGAGACCATATCTCTAGATGAGGTTAATCTCTTGAAGAACTGAGGTGTTATCATGAGTGGAAGCGAAATCATCGATTATGCCGTACTAATTCCTCTATTGCCATTCTTGGCCTTCCCAGTAATTTTGTTCCTGGGCAGGATTTTCAACGGAACTCCAACATGGGTTAAGAATGTCAAGGAAGGAGGAATCATTGCNCTTATTGTAATGGGTGCAAGCCTGATTCTAGCACTGTCTCTAATCAGAGAACACATGAACAAAGTNGGNGCTGCTGATGTATTCACTTGGTTTGAATCATCNTGGTGGGACTCNGANACTGGTGCGATAACTACCAAGGCATTCGGCTTTGGNATCTACNTCGACCANCTGACAGTAATGNTACTATTNGTTGCAGCATTCCTTTGTTTCTTGATNAANATNTTCTCGATTGGATACATGAATACAGATCCAATCAACGATAACCGAAACCACCGTTTCTATGCAGAATTCGTTCTATTCTGTAGCGGTATGCTTGGAATGGTTCTAGCTGACTCGTTCCTTTGGTTATTCATCTTCTGGGAATTAATGGGATTGTGTTCTTACCTGTTGATTGGATTCTACTACGAGAGACCAAGTGCAGCATATGCTGCAAAGAAGGCGTTCCTAACAACTCGTGTTGGTGACGTATTCCTAGTAATTGGACTAGTAATTCTGTGGAACTTGTTTGAGCCACATGCGGGTACACAGGGCGCCTTGTCATATGCTGTCGTCTTCGATCCTGAAAAGATTGCACTAGTTGACTCAGGCGCTCTGCAATTAGCACTAGGAATGATGTTTATNGGGGCGGTAGGAAAGTCTGCACAGTTCCCTCTACACGTTTGGCTACCGGATGCAATGGAAGGACCAACACCAGTTTCTGCTCTAATTCACGCTGCTACAATGGTTAACGCAGGTCTATACATTGTCGCTCGTATGTTCCCATTCTTCAGCTATGCTGACATGGGCGCACTGTCCACACTAGCAATTATCATTGCAATCATCGGTGGAATAACCGCAGTAATGGCGGCATTAATCGCATTTGTACAGATGGACTTGAAGAAGGTTCTAGCGTACTCTACAATGAGTCAATTGGCTTACATCTTCACAGGTCTGGGTTCAGCATTGTGGCTAGCAAACAACGGATATGACGAACTAGCAGCATTCGCAATGGGAGCATCTCTGTTCCACCTATTCAACCACGCAATGGCAAAGGGAATGCTGTTCATGGCTTCCGGTTCAGTCATTCACGAGATGCATCACGCTCACCATGAAGTAGCTCACCACGGCCATGATGATGACCACCATGACGATCATCACGATGACCACTTTGATGCACAGTCTATGGAAAACATGGGTGGTTTAGCCAGCAGGATGCCAATAACGGCGACTGCTATGTTTGTCGGAAGCATGTCTATTATCGGTATTCCTCTAATTGGAGGATTCTGGTCCAAGGAAGGCATCATTGCTAGCGCATGGAAGGTCGCTTTGAAGGAGCCAATTTTCCTACTGCCAGCTATGTTAATATTAATCGGTGCTGGAATGACAGGATTCTACATGTCTAGAATGTGGTTCATGACTTTCGCTGGTAAGCCAAAGACAGAAGTCGCCGAGAATGTCCATGAACAAACTCCTTGGATTCCAATTCCATTGGTTATCTTGACTTTCATGACTTTGGCTGCAATTATCTTCGCTGGAATGCATGCTGGAAAATGGCTAGGAAACTTTGAGTCTGGCCATTACACTAGCTTCGTTGATGGAATCGGCTATGAGATGGAGCACGTATTCATGAATCACGATCCATTCTTATTGGTCTTGACATACGTTGCTATTGGTTTATCACTAGTACTAGGCCCATCCTTTGCAATGGCATTGTATGGTGGTAGCCTAGACAAAGGTCAGAAGGCCAAACCCTGGATGCAATGGGCGATTGACCTATCGGCTAAAGTCAACAAGAGTACAAGATTCGACAACAGCGCATGGGCAAACTCTAGCCTTGCAAACTCTTTGCACAAGAGATTACACTTCGACGATATTTATGATGCTGCAATGATGAAGATTGTAGTCGGCTTTGCAAATCTTTCAGCAATCTTTGATTCCAGATTTATTGACGGAGTAATCAAGACAATTGAATCTACAAGCCAGCAAGCATCTAGGAGACTACGTGCTCTTACCACCGGTTCTGCGAGAGATTACATCATGATGACCACGCTTGGAACGTTGGTCATATTCATGTTACTGTGGGGGGTGGCTTGATTGGGTAGCAACCAAGCATTAGATATCAAGAACAAAGAGTTCATGCTCATTGGTGGTTTACTGATTATCGTTGCTGGATTGATGGCATTTTTCCCATCTTTGAATGATTCAGATACTACAGTCGACTGGATTAGCCTCCCATTGGTAGGATTCCCAATTATTGTGAGTTGTATTTTGTTGGCATTTGCTAGCCAAGAGTCTAGAGCAAGAAAGGAAATTATCGCTGTTCCAATCAGACTGTTTACCTTAGTCGCTTCTTTGATTCCATTAGCGATTTCTACAGCACTATTCTTCGATTGGCTGATTTTGGTCGACTGGGATTTGATGTATAACGAATATGCGCTGGAGAAAGAGTACGTTTGGATAGAAACCATCGGAGTATCATGGCACGTTGGAATGGATGGATTGTCATTCCCAATGGTTTGGTTGACTACTTTCCTAGTACCAATTACAATCATAACAACATGGGATGAGAAAGACGGTGCAACATACCATCCTCTACTATTGATGATGGGTGGAGCTCTAATCGGAGTATTCGTTGCCCTTGACCTGTTCTTGTTCTATGTGTTCTGGGAATTAACACTGATTCCAATGTTCTTCCTTATCCTAAAGTGGGGTGGAAAGGACCGCAGATATGCTGCTCAGAAGTTCTTCATCTACACTTTCTGTGCTTCAGTAATTATGCTACTTGGTCTGATTACTCTGTATTTCCTTCAACCTGAAGGAAGTGGTGCACAATATGGAACTGTAACTGGTAGAACATTCGACATGACAGTCTTATTCTCTAATGCAACAGCATACAACATGGGAGATAATGTCTTCTTGGGCGAGGATATGCAAAACATTCTATTCGCTATGCTGATGATTGGATTCTTAGTCAAGTTGCCTGCAGTACCATTCCACACTTGGCTACCTGATGCGCACGTACAGGCACCAACAGGTGGTTCAATGCTTTTAGCTGGTGTTATGCTAAAGATGGGTGCATATGGTATGCTAAGAATACCAATCGCAATCTTCCCTGATGCAGTAGTATACTATCAGGATGTCATTATGGCAATCGGCCTAATCTCTCTTGTTTGGGGATCAATAGTTTGTCTAGGGCAGACTAACCTGAAGAGGATGGTTGCATATTCTTCTGTATCACACATGGGTGTAATTCTACTGGGTATTGCTAGCATGCAGCCTATTGGATACGCAGCTGCACTCTTTATGATGTTCGCACACGGAATCATCTCTCCAATGCTGTTCGCTGTTTGTGGCGCATTCAAGCACCATTACCATTCCATGGAAATTGGCGCAATGAGAGGCATGGCAAAGTGGTCTCCTTACTTAGCAGTCTACATGATGTTTGCATGGATGGCAAGCTTAGGTCTGCCACTACTAGCAGGGTTCGTTGCTGAATTGATGGTAATGATCGCCTTCTGGCCTGAATACGGCTGGTGGATCCTTCTGCCTGGTGCTGTTCTAGCAATCACAGCAGCATACTACTTGTGGTCTATGCAAAGGACAATCTTTGAAGGTGGAGATGAAGGACAACCTCCAGAATCTCTCAACGGTGAAACACCACCGGATATCACACTCTCTGAAAACATTGGAATGATTATCCTTGCAATATTTACAGTAATCTTTGGTATATTCCCATTCATTGCACTAGGAATGATGGACCAATGGACTGTTGCCTTCTTCGAGGGAGTATTCAATTTAGGGGGTATCTGAGATGAGTGACCATGGAGGAGACGAGTTCGACCTTCCTGTTGTGGAGGTATTCAGCACTGATTTCTGGAAGGCTTTCGCTCCAGAAACGATACTAATCTGCGGTTTGCTTTTGATTTTCATCATTCCAAACCTGGGTAATTCAAAATTCCGTATTCCACTGACCAAGGTTAGAGTTCCTTGGTTCCTTGGAGGTAGGAGATTCAAGTTGACAGGTTCGCCTGCTATTCCAGGTATTCTCGCTACTGGAACACTGTTTACAGCACTAGGAATGATGGTAATCGAGGCCATAGACGGGAAAATGGATACCACAACTGTAGTTAGTGGTGACATCATCATTCTGCAACTTGATAACTTCTCTAGATTCTTTGAGATTCTGTTCTTGGCAGCTGTTCTTCTTGCATCCATGGCAAGTTTGGATAGAATCCCAGCTCACACATTTGAAGGAAAGAAGAGCTTGGAAGAGATGTATGATAACAGACGACAGGCTGATTTCTATATCCTGATGCTAACCACTGCAATTGGTATGTGCATCGTTGCATTAGCTCAAGACTTGTTCGTTCTATTCGTGGGTCTAGAATTAGCAAGCCTTGCTACATATGTCTTGGTTGGATTCCACAAGGAATCAAAGGCAGGAGCAGAATCTGGAGTCAAATATTTCATCGTAGGTTCTGTTGCAAGCGGAGTTGGATTGTACGGTCTATCTCTACTCTACCTGGAGTTCGGAAGCCTACAATTGCATACTATTGCTGCGAATTGGGCAGATTCAACTATCCTAGGAACTATCGCTCTGGGATTGGTTTTGGTCGGATTCGGATTCAAGG
>PBXT01000090.1 GCA_002727695.1 Methanobacteriota archaeon
CGGTTCAAGAATCGTTATGAAACTAGGTCGTGAAGTATCGACTCGTGGTTCAGCTTTCTGTATTCGAAGATTCAAGGACGATCCGTTCTCACCGTGTGACATCATCGCTTTCCGTACACTCTCCTCGCTGATGGGAGCATACCTGTGGGTAGCGTTCCAGAATGAAGTGCCGATGCTATTCGTAGGCGGTACTGCTTCAGGAAAGACAACTACACTGAACGCTATGTGTATTTTCATTCCATGGCAGATGAAGATTGTAAGTATCGAATCAACTCGTGAAGTTAACATCCCTCAACCAACCTGGGTTCCTGGTCTAACAAGACAGGGATTCGGTGGTGAATCGAACGAGGGTGAAATCGGAGAATTCGAGTTGCTAAAGGCTGCCCTTCGTGAACGACCCGAGTACATCATCGTGGGTGAGATTCGTGGTGCGGAAGCATATGTTCTGTTCCAGGCGATGGCAACAGGCCACTGTGCTTATTCAACGGTGCACGCGGATTCAGTGCCTTCACTTGTCCACAGATTAGAGAACAAACCGATCGATATCCCTCGTGTATTGCTGCCTGCTCTGGAAGCATGTGCGATTCAGATTCAGACCCGTATCAATGGACGACGTGTAAGAAGAACCAAGCAGATTGTAGAAATCGTTGGTATCGATCCTAACTCTCTGGAAGTCATTACCAATGAAGTGTTTAGATGGAATGTAGCAAATGACGACTTCATCTTCTCTGGAAAGTCATATGTTCTTGAGAAAATAATGGTAAAAATC
The DNA here is from genome assembly GCA_002727695.1 of Methanobacteriota archaeon. The sequence goes on from PBXT01000090.1 coordinate 770, forward strand.
AATTTCAGTCAAGATGAGATGCGAAGGGAGTTAAGAACTCGTAAGCGTATTCTTGAGTGGATGGTTCTGAATGATATCCGTAAGGCAGATCAAGTAAGCCAAATCATTACCGAATATTACGTCAGACCCCAAGAAATCTTGGCACGTGTTGACGGTCTACGTTGATGGATTAGATTGGATTGGAGGTGAGATGAATGGAGTTAACTGCATGGCAGAAGATTTGTCATCGTATCCTCGGTAAGGCGTTCAAGAAAAGGGCACGTGATGATGTCAAACTTTCTGAAGACTTAGTCAAAGGCAACATGCCAATAATGCCTGAAGTCTACATGGCTCAGTTATTCGTCACAACTGTCGCTGTCACAATAATTTGTGGACTATTGTTGACAGCTGTTTTCCTGCCAGACATTGGGCTAATTGCGTGGTATGAATCACGCCCGGACCTCGACTATGCTCTAGCTTGCTATGAGTGGGAATATTGGAATGCAGATTTGGTGGATGAAACTCTTGAGAGCAGAGGCTGTCCATACTTCCAATATATGGAGTTCCCATTCTTTGCTAAGATTTTGATTCCAGTTATACTAGGATTCGTTGTACCTTTTGGAACATTCAGATTCCTCAAGGGTTCCGCAGCAAGAGCAGCGCATGCTCGTGGAGTCGCTCTTGAGAAGTACCTTCCTTACGCAGCATCTTACACAGCAGCAATGGCCGCTGCGAATGCAACACCTCACAAGATTTTCAAATCACTAGCTTTGAACGGTGAAATCTATGGTGAAATTGCGTATGATTCATCGATGATTTATCGTGACGTCTCATTGCTTGGATACGATTTACTAACAGCGATGAAAATGGCTGTAGACAGAGCTGCTTCGCCCTGGATGACGGAATTCTTCCAAGGTATGGTNGGAACTCTNACCGCTGGAGGTTCGCTNAAGTTGTATTTCCTGAACCGNGCNGAGCACTACATGCGTGANAACAGAACNCGACTNCAAGAGTTCCTTGAATCNCTNGCAATGCTAGCGGAATCNTANGTTGTTGTCGCAGTGGCAATGCCNCTGTTCCTAATCGTTATGCTGGTCATTATGTTCTGGGTTAGCGGTGCAGGTGCNCANATGGAAGAGAGCACTCTNTANGCAGTGGTTCTATTGGTACTGCCAATGATTCACGCAATGTTCGCATTCATTGTATGGTCGTCAAGTGAAGAGCAAAAGATGTGATTGAGGAGGTGAGAAAATGGCACGAAAGAAGAAGGAGAAAATTATCGTAAAACTGGATCTTCCAAAAGACGATACAACTCTGACTAAACTCTATGCTATTCTCGGCGTNAGCATCTTCCTAGGCTTGGCATCATTCACATTCTGGGTAACTAACTCTCACTTCACTACAGCACCTAACGGACAACCATTGTTCGTCAACATGGCTTGCGGTTATGACCCAAATTATATCCCTACCTTCGACGATAACGAATCCTGTCAATTTGGACTGTTAAAGGACGAACCTGATGTCCTAGTAATGACCCCAGAAGATCCTTGGAAAGAATTCCTAGGCTTAGGCCAATTGTTTGATGTTCCAGGAATGGACGAGAATATCACAGCAAGCGTNCGGCCCCAACAAACCATGACGGGGACGTGTGATGTCGAGGCTGCGATTCCTTCAGATTATTCATTCATCATCTACGACCCCGATGGAGTAGAAATAACGCGGTATAGAGGTAATACTCACGCTAATGGAGACAATTGTGAAATCTTCATTCAAAACATGGAGAAAGGAAATCTGTATCAATTAGTGATTATTTCTGAAAATGAAGTTCAGGAAGCGACATATCGCCTTGAGATGGATTACTACGATGGCCTTCCAGAGAATATGAACAATAAGTCCCAATGGATTGGTCCTGAAGTTGATTTAGGGGGCATCTCGTTGAGGCCTACAATCTTCCTCAATTTCTTCGGATTAGGATTCTTCATCATGTTTTGGCCTGCTTCCTTTTACTGGGATAGAGTCAAGGAAAAGACAAACCAAATGGAAGAGAAATTCCCTGATTTCCTAAGAGACCTTGCAGAATATTGGAAGGGAGGTCTTTCGATGACGGTGGCGGTTCAAACGTTAGCGACGAGTGAATACGGTGCCCTGAATCACGAAGTAAAGAAAATGAGCGACCAATTATCTTGGGGTGTTGCATTCGGTGACGTTATCGAAATGTTTGCTGCTAGAGTAGGTACGCCACTCGTGTTGCGTGCTATATCGCTGATTTCTGAAGCGAATAGAGCCGGCGGTAAGATTTCTGATATTCTTGTAACTGCTGCTAACGACAGCCGTGAATTGAAGTTCCTTGAAGGTGAACGAAAACGGTCAATCGCTTCTTACATCTCGGTTATTTGGACCTCTTACGGTGTTTTCCTGGGTGTTATTGTCGTTCTAGCTAAGGTTTTCATTCCAGCGATTGCGGGGTCAAACTCGGATTCCGAAGATGGTGGCGGAGGCCAGCAGTTAGGAAACATGGTTATTCGAAATATCGAACCACTGTTTTTCCTAACGATTTTCTATTATGGAGTAACAATGCAAGCACTCGGTAATGGTTCGATGGCAGGATTGATGGCGACTGGAAGATTCACCAGTGGAATGAAGCATTCAGGATTGATGATCCTACTCGCAATCCTCTGTTTCAACGTAATCGTATTCTCTCCAGATCTGATTGGTGTCACAACATTACCCGCTCTAAGTCCGTCAGCGGGAACATTCTCGCCCTGAGGTGATGTTGTGCAGAACGATGAGACAGCACAAATTCACATTCTGGAAATGTTGACTTTGTTTTGGCTGTTCTTCATGACAGCAGCATTCCTAATCACCATTCATGTTCCGGATGAAGCCAGCATCTCAATCGATGCAGAAATGCAATTCGCAGGTGAAGATGCAATTAATTTGGCACTAGCAACACCCGCTTCGNATAGCACTTACGATTCACGTCTTGCTGAACTTCTTGCAGCGGGTCAAAGCGATGAGGCTTGCGAGTTGGTACAGAATTATCTTGCCAGTGGTGTAGAGGCTAATTGTTGGTTAGCAAAGGACTCTGGCACTTCTCAGCCTCATGGTGAGGTTGCAACCCCTGGCTCTAGTACTGTCAACTCACATGGATTAGTTGCAGTGGATGACCATTTGTGGACAGTTAGCCTTGATTTGTGGGAGCGTGGTTCATGATGCGCTCAGCAACAAAAGACGACCGTGGACAGATGTTGTTAGCAACGGGTGTCGTTCTGATGATGTCTTTGCTTTCAATGGCTATTTTTGGAGTCAAGATGGCTGGTATCTCAATGCCGTATGATACAGCAGGCGATGATACGATTCAAGCATCTGCAGATATTGCTGAAANCCTTCCTAGCCTAACAGAGGCTCGTGCTCAGATTTGGTATGATTCCGGCTTGTCTGAGTTAGAAAGCGTGCAGAAATCGATAGACTCTCTACACGATGATGTCTTGCACCATGGAGAGATTAGAGGAGTTGAGCTTAAGTTGCTGAATATCACCGTCAGTGAATCCGACGGCGTGGTTACAGTTTACAGTGAATTAGGGGCAGCAGATAGNAATTCTATGCTAACTCGAATAATCACCTTCGATATCGATTTAGATGCTTAGTACGACTTGCGCCATTCGTTCCAAGCTAGATCAAGCCAATGATTGACTCTGTCTAGGCTATCCTTTACCACCGTTGGGTCAAGTGTATTCCAATCAGCGACTCTGGCCTTTTCCTTCAGTGAGTCTTGTATCGCTCTTATTCGTGGCAATGCAGAGATGTATCTATCCGCATTTCTAAACGAGTGACTCTCTCTTTGTTTCAAGAAACTGGTGTGTTGTGATTCATCATCAACATGCATAACAATTCCAATTGCAATTCCTCCCGAGCTCCTCCAAGAGCGAAGCAGTCGAGAACTAGGTTCGAGATGCACACCTTCCAAAATCAGGTCAATACCCTCTCTACGCGCTCTCTCAATAGTAGCTAACACTCCTGCTTCAACCGCTTTGCAGGTGTCTTGCCAGTCGAGTACAGCATCACCTGAATCACCTTTGGAAAAGGAAGAACGATGTAATGCAAGATTCTCTGTCGTGTCTTGAACACGCATGATTTCNCTAATTGCATCGGTTGAAAGAAGTCTAGCAAAGGAATGTTCGTTTGCAATTTTCACCGCAGTAGTCGATTTTCCAACTCCGGTTGCTCCTGCAATCAATACTAGGATAGGTGGGCGTCCAGTAACTTTGGTTGTTGTCGCCTCAGCGATACCTATCCTTCTCGCCATCACCTAATGCTGTGCCTGCTTGCTAATCAAGACATTCCTCAACGGGAGAGGCTTTGAGGCGGTTCCTCTTCGCATTGGTTATGGCGAGCGAACAAATGTTGATTGCTGGTGANTGGATTGATGCTGAGGANGGTTCNACTTCTGATGTANTGAACCCTGCNACNGGTGAAGTAATTGCGACTACTCCTAAGGCTACAATTGGAGATGTTGAGNGATGTGTTGCTGCTTCTAGNGCNGCNCTTAATTCCAAAGATTGGGCTGCNATGGACCCAGCACAAAGAGGNAGAATNTTGCAAAAGATGGCTGCAGCAACCTATGCTAANGCAAAGAGTCTAGCNGCNATAGAATCNTCCAANAANGGAAAGACATTCCGTGAAGCATTGAGNGAAATCCGCTACGGTGCATGGACTTTGGANTATTTCGCTGGACTATCTGANAAGATAGAAGGTAGNACAATTCCTGTNCCNGGAAATCGCTTGAANTACACTTTGAGNCAACCTCTNGGTGTNACNGCNCACATNGTACCNTGGAACTTCCCNNTGCAACTAGCAATCCGTTCAATCGCNCCTGCACTNGCNGCAGGNTGCACNGTNATTGCTAAGCCAGCATCATGGACTCCNCTTTCNCTAATCGCTTGGATGAAGGCAATGCANGANGCAGAGGTNGGNCTTCCNNCAGATGTACTGCAANTNATNACAGGTTCTGGTNGNNTNATNGGAGATGCNTTGGCNGGNCANTCCGGNGTTGANGGNATCGTNCTAACNGGTGGAGTTCCTACCGGNCAAGCNGTNATGGCAAAGGCTAGNGAGAATCTAACNCCNGTNACNCTNGAGTTGGGTGGNAAAGGNGCAAACNTNGTNTTCCCTGATGCNAACNTNAAGTATTGTGCAAAGGCAGTATGCTTTGGAATTTTCATGAATGCTGGACAAATGTGTTGGGCNGGNTCCCGTCTNATCGTNCANGAAGANGTTCACGATGAATTNGTNGANGCNATTGTGGCTGANATTTCCAAGTGGCCNGTNGGCCCNGGNATGGAAGANGGAGTTAGAATGGGAAGTATGGTTCACACCTCTCACAGAGACGATGTTCTTGACATGCTNTCCAAGGGATTGGANCAAGGTGGAGAANTCGCATGNGGNGGTAATGCACTAGACAGAGANGGCGCATTCATGGAAGCAACCGTNGTAACNGGNGTATCCTCTGACAACCTATTGTTCCAAGAGGAGNTGTTCGGACCTGTTCTTGCAGTAACCAAGTTTAGNGAAGATTCAGANGCACTNGCNNTNGCAAACGANACTCCNTTCGGTCTNNTNAANGGANTNTGGACAAANGANNTNTCTCGTGCTCACAAGTTNGCAAGAGATGTNGAATCTGGAATGGTNAGTATCAANGAATACCCGATTACNTTCCCNCAAACAGCATTNACNGGATGGAAGCACTCTGGNATNGGNATCGAGCAATCNAAGGATGCTCTCAACTTCTANACGAAAGTGAAGAANGTCAACGTAAAGCTGTGATANCATGNAAGTAAGCCAGAGAGACGGNGTAACTCTNATCCAACTTACGGGTGGNTCTGCAACTCAGTCTTTCAGCAGAGAGTTTCTTCCAAANATTAGAGATGCAGTNATGGATAACATTGGNTGCAAAGCNATTGTNATNACNGGTGAAGGCAAGTTNTTCTCCGCAGGTGCAGATATCAAGGCATTTCAGAAGTCAATCGANGACGGAGATAGCGTTGAACTAATTCGTGAACTAACCGATATCCTTCATCCNATGCTNGTNAAGATGCGCACNTCNAAGACNATNTTCGTNGCAGCGCTGAATGGTGCATCTGCNGGNGGNGGNCTNGGCCTNGCTCTTGCATGTGATGCNAGAATCGCNAGTCCAAATGGNAAGATGGCAGCCTCNTATTCTGGAATNGGTCTCTCTCCCGATGGTGGAACAACCTGGTTACTTCCACGCTTGGTTGGCGAACAGGTCGCCCGCCGCTTCTTCCTTGAAAATCAAGTTTGGAGTGCAGAAGAAGCATGCAAACTTGGTGCAATCGACGAAGTGGTCGCTGAAGCCGATTTAATCGAGAGAGCAATCGAGATTGCAAATTCATGGTCACAGTGGGGCAGCCACACAAAAGAAGCTACTAAGCATCTATTGTTGACTCAAAATGTGAATGACTTTGAGACCCATCTCAAGCATGAGCAGACTTTGATTGAAGCTGCTGGAACAACCGCATCCTTTGCAGAGGGAATTGATGCATTCCTATCGAAACGCAAGCCTGATTTTTCAAACGATAGGTGATATACATCGGCAGAAAATGTGGAATTTGTAGGAAAGAAGGTCATGACAGAAGGACCTGTCCTAACCCTAACTAGAATTGCGATTTTCATTGCCGCAGCCTTTGCTTTATTCTTCGCATTGGCCGTGACACAGGTAATCATCGAGTGGTAATCAACGAGTATTCCTGATTACCTGAACCTACCAAGGGAATTTGGCAGACCAAACAATTAGGTCGTTGACAATCACCTGAATGCCCAAGAAAATTGAGCCGAGTAGCATCATTCCTGAACCATCAACTCCATCTTGGTATGCTCCATAGGCTAGCAGTCCAAACAGGATGTTGCCAATCGATGCTAGTGCAAGGATTCCAATCACCAAGAATGGGGTCCAAGCATAGTCGTTATTGATGTGCA
>PBXT01000091.1 GCA_002727695.1 Methanobacteriota archaeon
ACCACAGCCAGCATTCGCTCTCTGCCCATGGTAAACCATGGGCGTCATCCCTTAGAAGTGATGCGGTTCATGCCATTGGTGAGCGAAGATGGCGGATTGCATCCTAGAGACTGAAAAAATGCTAGATTTACAGGCGCAGTTGGGCGATTGGGACAACCTCAATCACCTATTGGTTTGTAAGAAAACCAACAAAGCGGTTATTGTCGATCCATTCTTCTCGGAATTCTGGTCCGATGTCTGTAAAGAGAATGGTTGGGAACTTGAACAAGTATGGCTTACACATTCACATTGGGACCACTCTAAGGGCGTAGATGGTTTGCAAGAAAAGCAGGTTTGGGTACACAAAAATGAGGCATTACGGGGATGGGATGGTCCTTCAAACAATGAATGGAACAACAAAGCCAATTCATTCGTTATCCAGAATATAGGTGAATTGAAACTAGAAGCTCATTGCACACCAGGGCATACTCCTGGGCACATGACTTTCATCGGTGAAGGCGTTGTCATCAGTGGCGATTGCATGTTTTTGGGTCGTTGTGGAAGAACAGACTTGTTTGGTGGCGATGTTAATGCACAGCGCGAATCATTACTTCATCTAAGAGAGAGATTGAATGATTTGCCGAAGGATTGGTTAGTGCTCCCCGGACATCGCTACCAGTTATCAGATGGAACGAATCCTACTTACATCACAGTAGAACAACTGCTATGTGATAACGAAGCCCTTGCAGCGCTCGATGACGATGAAGCTTGGGCTAGTCTTGATTTCTTAGCATTCGACGATAGCCTTGCAGAGAAAGCGCGTAAAGAAAAAGCAAGAGTACAGCAAGAGTGATCACATATCATCTAGACTGAACATTGTAGGAATTGCTTCCTGTTGCGCCTGTTCTTGCTGCATCTGGTGCTGCTGCCATTGTGGAACTTCTGCAGGAGGTTGCCAGCCCAATTCCATTGCTTTCGCGATATCACCTTGTGCGACATAATAGTCAATCCATTCAAGTCTTCGAGCCTCTTCTTCCTGGAACATTGCGGATACTTTCATTTCTTCAGCACGGCTGTACGCTGCCTTTCTTCTGCCAGCTTGCTTTGCAATCATTGCAACAGATATTACCGCCAAAAGGAATACAAGCAAGGCAATCAATACGATAATTTCGCTATCCAAACCGGCAGCGTCATCTTCGCTACCTGCCACATAATCAGCATCATATTTGTTAGGAATCCCATCATCATCATGGTCATCGAAAGATGCACACTGGACCTGGCCTCTCAAGCCAGAGCTGATGGTCGAATCGTAAGGACAAGGGTCGGTTTGGTCAGAAACTCCGTCTTTGTCTGTATCGGTGCATCCAAAGTAATCAACGTATGATTCTCCGTACTTCAAATTACATTCATCAGGTTGCCAAGAACCTAATTTCTGGTTATCGCCATAACCATCTCCGTCAGTATCAGCCCACTGAGTCACTCGCACAGGGAATGCGTCAGGAAGCCTTCCTGTACTGTTATCTCCCCAGCCATCGCCATCGGTATCCGACCATTGGCTAGGGTCTAGCGGGAATGCGTCTCCCCATTGGTCTCGAATTGTGATTAGAGCACCAATGTCTTGTTCGTCCGCAATTGTGGTGTTAACCCAACCGTAGTTATCTCCCCAGCCATCTAGGTCAGTGTCCTCCCATTGTAGTGGGTCGTTGGGGAACATGTCATCCTCATCTGCCCATGAGTCGTTATCCGCATCGGGACAACCTTGTTTCGAATTGTTAGTGCTGGTTCCATATTCGTCGGGACACTCATCACCGTTGGGAACAGCTTGGTTGTCTCCCCAACCATCGTTGTCCTTGTCGGTTTGCTGATAGAAGTCCTCAGGAAATGCGTCGAATGGATCTACAACTCCGTCATTGTCAGAATCAGGGCATCCTCTTGCAGCAGGGATGGTTGATTGGCCGTATAATTCGGGACATTGGTCTCCATTGTTACCATCTGAGTTGTCTCCGAATCCGTCGCCATCGAAATCACTCCATTGAGTCGGATCATTAGGGAAGAAGTCTCCATTTGGAAGGATTGGCCTGTCTCCATATCCGTCTCCGTCTGTATCAGCCCATTGGCTAGAATCATCAGGGAATGCATCTGCATTGTTCCCATTAGGGTTGTCTCCATAGTTGTCCCCATCTCTGTCTTCCCATTGTGTTCCGTCAGTTGGGAATGGGTCTCCGGCATTTGACCAACCGTCGCCATCAGCATCAGGGCAGCCTACTCTGTCGATGGAAGAGGTTCCATATTCGCCAGGACATTCGTCAGGATTGTTTCCAGAAGTATTGTCGCCGAATCCATCACCATCACTGTCCCTCCATTGAGTAGGGTCTGCTGGGAATGCATCTGCGTCCCCTGTAGGGTGAGCTGGCCAATCTGGTGTGGCATCAGACCATCCGTCACCATCAGTGTCTCTGCATCCTATACGGTCTTCTGTAGAATTACCCCATGTGTTAGGGCAACCATCGGAAAGGGGAGTGTTTTGCTCATCACCAATCCAGTCGCCGTCACTATCTGCCCATTGATATCTGAACAGAGGGAACTTGTCGACTTGGGTAGCTGCAGCATCATATGCTCCAGGCCAACTTTCGTCTTCATCTGGAGTACTGGGGTCGTCTACTGGTCTAATGGATGTCCATGAAGCATTGTCGTAATTATCTCCCCAACCATCACCATCAGTGTCATTCCATTGCGATGGATTCATCGGAAATGCATCGCCCCTTTGATTAATATGCAATTCAGTAAATGGTTGTACATCGTAGTAGTAATTGTCTCCACGGCCATCAGAATCAGAATCAGCCCATTGTTCGTTGTCGGTTGGGAATACATCTCCTTCATTGGAGTACCCGTCGCCATCGCCATCCGGGCAACCGAATCTGTCTTGGAAACTGGTTCCGTAAGTGTTTGGACAAGCATCTCCTTGAGATGCAGGTAGTGGATTGTCTCCATAACCGTCATTGTCTGTGTCATTCCATTGAGTGCCATCATCAGGGAATGCGTCGGTTCTGCCATCTCCTTGGTCAGATGTATTCCATCCATCGTTGTCAGGATCTAAGTCTGCGAACCAAATGTAGAAGCCTTCGTCGTTCCTTCCGAACGCTTGAGCGATTCTCGAACCGTCTGGAGACCACGATAGTCCGTTGTTTTGTCCACAATTGTTGCCGCTACCTGAATTGCAGTTACCTGGTCGAGGCTGGACAATATTATCTACGCCGTTACCTGTTGAAACTTCGTATATCCTTGCTGTGGCGCCATCACCCTGATACCAACTCATTCCAAAGACTACTTGTCGTCCATCTGGAGAGAAATCTGAAGACAAGCAGGAAGTAGAGATTGATTTACTCCACTTCTGGGTCCAAGAGCCTGCAGCATACAGTCGGATTGTGGCTCCTCCGCCATCCCATCCTTCGCATATTGCCATATGCTTTCCATCATGTGACCAATCGACTGAATTGACAGCTCCATTGGGGGATGATTCGGACCTGACNGTAGACCAAGATGAAGTTTCGACAACATAGAAATCGTTGTTACTTCCGATAAGCAAATGGCTTCCTGTAGGAGAGAACTCGGCAGAATAAAATCTATCTTCACCTCCAGGGTTTAGGTTTTGAATTACTGAACCATCAGTCATGTTAATCATCCTTACAACGCCGTTAGTACCGCCGTTGCCAGAACGCCCAATAGATATCGCAGCCATTTCTCCATCAGGTGAAAGGTCAATGTCATANGGGTAGTCTCCTCCTCCAACATCAGCACTTATTGTGCCATGAACACTGGATAAGTTGTCCGAATAGTAAACATGCGCCGAATCGTCATTTCTGGTTACGCCAATAAATCTGCCATCGCCAGACCAAGATACACTAGACAACTCTCCTCCAACGTTCACTGACCGGAAGTTGGTACCCGTTGTAGCATTCCATAATCGCAAATATCCATTTTCATCGCTGGTGGCAATTGCAGTACCATCAGGAGAGTGGTCAACATCGGTGAAATCATAATTTTGAGGGATTGAAACATCTTTTGCAAAATTTGGGTTCGATGAAGTCCATCCATCATTGAAATCGGACGTCCCGTCGCCATCTCTGTCAGGGCAACCNTTNCGATCTACGGTTGAATTTCCAGCAGCATAGATACAATCATCAATNGAATCATCGACTCCATCACCGTCAATATCTGCCCCAGACGCAAGAGTTACCCAACTCATTGATATCATCAAAAATATCAGAGTCAATGCACGGCGACTGGCGCTTGCCATACAACCCGGGTATCTTCCTTACAAAAGGATTTACGGTCAAGATGTTCGTTTAGTTTTCAGGCATTAAAGGGGAATCGTTGAATGCCATGCCATAGTAGGCAGAGTCGTGGCCGGTGATATCCCTCGAGTGAATATAGCGGTCAAAGACCGCATACTGCTCCATCTTTTGGATGAAGACGAACAGGCAGACCGCTATGTCGTAACCTCCGCACTAACAAGACCAGGGATAGCAGAAGCTTGCGCTCAGCATCCTCCTAATGTTAGCAGAGCAATGCGAACATTGTTGAAGAAACGTTTGGTTAGCGAACATTCTCGCTCGATTCGTGGCGATGATAGGCGGCAAAAAACTTGGCAACTCACCGATGAGGGCCGAGGTGAAGCCAAGAAGCGATTAGGCGAACTATCTGAACTCAGAGTCTTAATACGTGACGAAACAGATACCTTGTTAGAAATAGAAGCTAGCCAAGCAGCNACTCGTTTACAAGCAGACTTGTCAGTGTTACAAATCCTTCTTCACGCACAACACGAAGGAGTTCTTACCTTCGGAGANATTCGNTTTGGATTGGTTACAAAGAAAGACGAGGATTCGGANNTGCCTCCTCCGGGCAGGCTAAAACTGCTGGCTGGCGCTCATGCAACATACCACACATCTCCTCCGAAGACGCGACCGGTTCACGGAAGGACAACCTCAATTCAAGAACTGAATTCTTGGTTTGAAAAAGGCTCTCCATGTATGGTTATTCATGGAATCGCAGGTATAGGAAAGTCGACATTGGTGGCAAATTGGCTAGGAGAACACATGACTGAGGTTCCACATTTGTCGGTTTGTTGGTATCCTTGCCAACCTTGGGATAAGGCGGTTGGATTGGCAGTATCTTTGCTTCACAGATTCGGAGTTGATGACAAACATGATCCGTATCAGTTGATGGAAACCTTACCTTTGACTCCCGGTGCAGAATTCGATGTTGACTCTTGGCGTCGCAGATTGCTAGCATATCTTACAGATGCACAAGCGATACGCGAGAGATTNGTTGGTGAATCAGGGGGCCCACCTCCATATTGGCTAATTGTGTTAGACGACGTACATCATGTTGCAAAAGAGGCTAGGGATTTGTTAGGTGCGCTACTTGACATCTCAAAGAAAGCCCCGTTGCGGTTGGTTTTCATCTCAAGAACAACCTTGAATGTCTACGATAGGAGAGATGTACATACTAGAGAATTGGTTGAAGAACTCCCACTTCAAGGATTATCGATAGACGAGATTAGCGATTGGGTAGAAAATATGGATGGCTCCCCNCCGAATCCTGAAGATGTTCACCGATTAACTGGGGGCCACCCACTAGCTCTAGAACTCCTAGAGATCTACGGCCAAGCCACTCACGGAGATTGGTTGAAATTCCTTGATGAGGAGATTATTGACCATATGCCCAGTGAAGAACATGAGTTACTGGCCACTCTTGCCGTTGCCGAGTCTCCAGTTCCGTGGAGTAAGTTATCTGGTGCAGTCAATTGGGAAGGAAACCCTCCTGAGAGATTACTGACNTACGGGCTTCTGCTGGAGTTGGAAGAAGGTATGTGGCTTCATGAAGCACTTAGAGAGCGATTCCTGCGAGAGGTCGGAAGCGCTTCTGAGAAACGTAAAGATAGTCTGAAGTAATCAGAAATCACTTGCAGACATTTGTTGGTTTAACCAGTTGGTCAGTGCTGGCTTTGGAACCATTCCTGTTTGGCTTGCGACCATCTTTCCGTTGTGGAAAAGGAATAACGCAGGGATACCACGTACACCGAGGCGTGCCGCATTCATCGAATCAGAATCGGTGTTAACCTTGGCAACAGTTACCGGCATTTCGGTAGCAACTTGCTCTAAAATCGGGCCTAGTGCTTTACACGGTCCACACCATGGTGCCCAAAAGTCCACAAGAACCCATTCATTTCCATTTACAGTACTATCAAAATCAGCATCGCCCACAGAAATGACTTCACCCATTCTCTCACCTAAATTGCCGACTGTGGGCTCTCCTATGAGGGTTTGTACACCCCAATACTCATGACTTGCCCCCTTCTCGGAGGTTATGAGAGGGTAGTGATGATTATCGCACCATC
>PBXT01000092.1 GCA_002727695.1 Methanobacteriota archaeon
AGAACCAGCACCGTCCGATGCGTCACAGGCCCTAGCCGATCTTCTAGACGACTTGGACCTTTGAGTAGTGGTAAAAGATGGGAACACTATGGCAATTTTTTGGATTTCCAGACCCGGAAGCTCCAGCGCCTGAAAGCGTGAAGAAAAGCAGAAAGAGAAAGCCGAAAGCCGAGGAAACTCCTGGNCAGCAATTGACACTGGTTAGTCCGGATGACGCCGAAACCACTACTGAAACTGAAACTGCTCCTTCAAAACTTGATCCTGTAAATGAACCAGAAAAAGAGGTTAGAGATATTCCGCCTCCGGTTAGGCGTTCTGCATCTGTACCGCAAGGATGGACAGGCCCACTCACGCCCGATGGAGATGCATTNCATGACCTGTCAAATTATTCTGCGAAGCCTACCGATTTTCCAGATAGAGCACTGCGTTATGTTGTTCCAGACCAGATGCATCGTTTGCCGATTAGACAGATACAGGATAGAGTAATGCGAGGAGATACAATCATTGTCGACCTCAATGGTCTCATTCACATGGATACTCAAACCAATGCTTGTCGAAGGTCGCTGAAACAAATAGGTGATGAGATGAATATCGATATTTTTGCTTTAGATGAATCCGACAAGCTGTTACTTATTCCGGGAAGCGATGTTTCGATGGACGTCTCAAAGAATGATTTGGGACTAATCCCACTGTTGATTTGAATATAGGTTTCAATTTTTTATATTAGACCTATGAGTTTGAAATGGTTGGCATGGACGGTAGTACACAGCGCAAGCCTCACTGGGCCGCTGGTTCTTACATCGATTTGGTCATAGCCGCTGTTGTGATGCAAATCCTATTCTTCTTAGCCACTTTTTGGGCAGGAACTTCCGGTACAGGCTTCTACAATGATAATCTCAGAGAGGTCCAATATGTGCTAAGGATGCAACTCGCATTGGGTTGGATGATGTGTATTATTGCAGGAATCAGTTTTAGCATATTACCCCTTATTTATGACGTTCAAGGATTTGAAAAGAGCCTGATGCGAGTTTATGTCGGTATGAATGTGACAGGGCAGATTGCAATTGCAGCAGCAATTATGAGCAATGATTCATCGTTGTTCAAATCATTTGCTACCGTTGGAATCACGTTGCTATGTGCTTCGATCATTTCGCTAATTTCACCATCGATGACTATCTTCAGGAGCAAACCATCCAACAGCGATACAGTTGGACCTTTTTCCTATGCATTGGGAGCATTTTTGCCATTTCTCGGACTCATAACTACACTATCTTGGATACTTCGAGATGAGCATTCCGGCATACTAGATTTTTCTGAAGGTTTGGTGTTTGATTTTTTCATACCACTTGCACTAACTGCACTGATAATTTCTCATATTAATCGTCGATTGGAATGGGAAATTATCGACTCGAAAAATACATCCAAAGTGTTTGCAATCTATGCAATCTTACTGCTGCTGGCGTTAATTTCGAAACCGCTACATGAGAGAGAAGATGTTTCTGAACGGATAACAGCTGTTCTCCAATTCTTGCCTTATCTTTACATTTTCATTATGCTCAATCCTAAGAAAATAATTTCTAAAATTAGCCAAGGTAATCCATACAACAAAATGGTCATNTCATCCATATTTTGGCTCCCATTCATAGGTGCAGCAGCATACTATGAAACGATGGGNTATGTCGAAACCACTGNTGCTATGATGCCTTATTATCGCTGGATCCTAATCTTTGGAGTCGCATTCCAAGTACTGTGGGGTTTCACATCATACCTACACTATGACCACAANAAGACTCCAATGCAAACTAGGAAAACACAGTGGTTCACACTTTCTGCAATCAACTTGGGAACGATAATCACAATCTTCGCATTTTTCTCCAGTTATCTTGAAGGTGAAGCGATTGAAACCTATCCCCGCATAGGTATTGCANTNTACGCACTGGCATATTTNTCAATCTTGATTTATTGGATAAAGGAAACATTCGTTTGCCTATACACATGGCACAAAATCCCAATGTTTTACGACAAGTATCTTGCGTATCCTGAGCAAGGTTCTGGATTCAAAGAAGACTAATCGAGTAATCTTAGTGCACTAGGTGCAAATCCCAAGACNGCAAGTTCGTCACCATCNACCAATCTNGCATGATTTCCCATTTCGCCAGCTAGATCNTANGAGCCTGCTTTCCCTTTCCAGGAACCACTCTCGATGAGATGTGCTATTTCATCCACGGTTAAATCGTCAATTTGTACTATTGCACTTTCAACAAAGTATGTCCAATCCCCACATATCTGAACTCCCGTGGCTGACCAGACCTGATGCCTTCGCCCTGAAAGACGCTTAATCATCGATGCTGCTGACAATTCATCCTCGGCCTTGCCGATGGCAACGTTGGGGTCATCAGGGTCCTCAAGCATGGTATCTGCCACAACAACGGCTTGAAATCCGTGATTCGAAGGCACTGCGTCGCTTTTCCTGCGACAAATCGCTAGAACTTGTGAAGGCACTGGGCCGGATGGCGGAGTTTCATCAACATCAGGCAGAGCCTCGATGTGAATGGGTCCAAATCTGTCATCGAGAATCTGTGCGCGACGCTGTGAAGCGCTGGCCAACCAGATTCCCATGAAACGCTGGTTGGGGGTCACCTTGAAGAGAGCATCGCTGTTACACCCGATTGGTGAGACGACGTGGGTGACATAGAAAGGATACCAACACACATCGCAGGATTGGACGAAAACATGCAAGGTGGAATACCTCAAGGTCACATTTGTATCGTGGCTGGGCAGTCAGGTGCAATGAAATCTTCAGTTACTTTCTCTCTATTGTATAACGCTGTACTGTACGGCGAAACCAGTGGAATCTACGTCACTCTAGAACAAGGAAAAGATTCCCTCCGATCACACATGTCTAACATGGGAATGAATGTTGACGACCCAAGAGTTCGCAACAGAATCGCTATCATCGACCTCTCTGATTTACGTGTTCAACTAGACGAGCAAGGAATGAGCAACAGAATCGATTGGATGGGGCAGCTGATCAAGCAACTAACATCCTACAGACAATCTATTGGATTTGAATTGCTGGTATTCGATTCACTTGGTGCATTCTTCACCCTGACCAAGATGGAAAACCCTCGTGATGAAATTTTCAGATTGTTCGAAGCTTGCCGNCGCTTAGAATTGACATCATTCTTCATCTGTGAAATGACTGGAGAAGACCACAAGCANTTCGGAGAATANGGGGTTGANGATTACCTTTCAGACGGTGTTATGCACCTAACAATGGANCGCANNGGCGANGANATNACNAGGAAACTTGGTGTCATNAANATGCGNCACACCCANCACAGNCTNGGTTANTCNCCGATTCTTTGGAGCNCTGANGACCAAAGATTCACNATNAGTTGATGNTNATTCAACTGTAACNGACTTGGCCAAATTACGAGGCCTNTCTACATCGCATCCCAATGCNAATGCTGTTCTGTAAGCGATTAATTGAGTNGGNAGTACNGTNAGTAGCGGNGTTAGAAGATAATTGCATGCNGGNACTGGAATCGAAANGTCTGCTTCTTCNNTAGCNTCTTCNTCNCCTTCTTCNTGAATCANGATAATNTTNGCACCACGNGCACGGCATTCGTGCATTGAAGCNATGGTNTTCTCTCNATGCTTATCATTTGGAAGAATNACAANNACNGGACTGCCTTCTTCNAGAAGAGCAATCGGTCCNTGNTTCATTTCACCAGCAGGATATGCCAAACAAGGAATGTATGCTATCTCCATCAGTTTGAGTGCTCCTTCACTTGCTACAGGTGCAGATAGNCCTCTACCTAAGAAAAGAACACTCTTNGCATTNTTCACAAGTTCAACCGCTTCGTCAATCGGACCAGGATTAGCAAGATACCTTTCCATCTGGTCAGGAATCTTTTCGAAATCCTTGATTATTGACTGACCCTTTTCTCTAGAGAAGGAACGAGTTCTACCAATTCGAATAGCGAACAAAAGAAGTGATGCCACCATGTTTGTGAATGCCTTTGTAGATGCTACAGCTTGTTCTGGGCCGCTGTGAATATACACACCTTGGCCACATAAACGAGCGATAGTTGAGCCGACCACATTCACAATACCGTGAACGTCTCCACCTTTGAGTTGGATCTCCTTTACCGCAGATAATGTGTCTGCAGTCTCCCCTGATTGGGATACTGCGAAGTGAATCGCATTCGGATTTATCACTGGGTCATTGTATCTGAACTCACTAGCAACATGAGCAACTGCAGGAATACGAGCAAGACTTTCAATTGCTAATTGACCTATATTACAAGCATTCAATGCAGTACCACAGCCAATCAAACGAACGTGAGGTGTAGTTCTCAGCCTAAGAGGTTCTAGGCGCAATCCTCCTAGCTTTGCACTTCCATTTGCCATGTCAAGTCGACCTGTAATACACCTGCGTAATGCCTCAGGTTGCTCATGAATCTCCTTTAGCATGAAGGTAGGGAATCCAGCCATATCTGCTTCTCCCCATTCATCTTCAATCACTGTCATGCTAGTAGAAGACATTCCTCCTTCTAGTCGAGAAATATCGATTCCATCTCGTGTAACAACTGCCATATCACCATCTTCAAGGAAATAGAAGTTCTGAGTGTGTTGAGAAAGAGCATGAGGGTCTGAAGAGATGAAAGACTCGCCATCGCCTTTTCCAAGAATCAACGGAGAACCATTTCTAGCGCANACGATAAGGTCGTGGTCTTTGAACAAAACACACAACCCCCAAGTTCCTGTAGCCCTGTTCAGAGTTTGCCTTACTGCTTCAAGAGGTTCTTGCCCGGATTCAATTCCGATTGATATCATGTGAACTAAAGCCTCAGAATCTGTTTCTGACTTCAACTCGAATCCTCTCTGTTCTAAGCGATTTCGAAGATCTCTNGAGTTGTTGATGATTCCGTTATGAACAACTGCAATACTTTCATTTTCTGAGAGGTGAGGATGAGCGTTTGCATCGGTCACACCACCGTGTGTCGCCCATCGAGTGTGAGCAATACCAGAGTTTCCCGCAATGTGGTTAGGCAATATTTTCGATAGTTCNGAAACCTTACCTACCTTCTTGTGGACTTGCAGGCTACCATTTTTCACGACAATTCCTGAAGAATCATACCCTCTGTATTCCAGTCTTCTTAGTCCCTCAATCAGCAACGGCGCTGCGGCTCTATTGCCGATGAAACCAAAAATTCCGCACATGAATAATCCTCACATGTTGATTACTTCAGAACAGACTGGACAGTTCATTCTACGTAGAGTCATATCCTTCACTGTGATATTTGCATTACATGATGAACAAATGACTGTCTTTTGNGGCGCAGGAACTCCAGGTAATGCCGGCAACATACCAGGTGCTGGAGGCATAGGTAGTTCACCGGGCGCTGGTGGCATTGGTAATTCACCAGGCGCTGGTAATGGAGGTAAATCTTCTAACTTAGGCAGAGGAGGCATTTCTCCCGGTGGAGGTAATTCGCCAGGAGCTGGAAGAGGTGGTAGATTCTTAGACATGTTTTCGAAGATCTCTTGTGCCTCTCTGTCATTCTTTCTCTTCATCCTTCGCTCGAGGCGCTTGGAAGCATTTCCTGCTTCGACCTTGGCTTCCAATTCTTCAGACAAAGACTGCTCGACTTCCTCTTCGTCTTCTAGGTAGACTGTCGGCATGGTGCCACTTGAAACAACCAATTCAGATTCTCCGTCAGAATCAATTGCGACCAGAGGGCCGTCGTCCTCTTCAGTTTCAATAAGTAACTCAAGGTCACCGGTTTCTGCAGAGATTTCCAATTCTTCTTCCTCACGGTGTGAGCGTCGAAGTACTACGACTACCGATATGAACAGAATAAACAGGAAACCGCCTATTGCTCCTAACGCAATCATCTTGTCTTCACGAGTATCTCCAGGTAAAGGACTCAGAATATAATCAATTATTCCACCGTCATCATTTCCACCTTGGTTTGGATTTACATTCGCAATTTTCATTCCACTAATCAGACCAGAAGGAGATGACATAATCACAATTGCATCTTCACCGATACTCCCTGCGCCGACAACATTTCCTTTAGCGATCAGATTAGACAAGGAGATTTCTGAATCACCCACATTGTATGTGCCGTATCTTGTGACTGGACCTAGAACTCCAATTTCATCGTGGAAGACCTTGATTTCATCTTCTGACATATGCATCATTACAATGTTTGTAGCACCTGGAGCAGAATTGTTGTTGTACGTGTCTACGGACCAGATTGAGTCTTGTACTACGCTGATTATTTCTGCTGAGCGACCGTTGCCTTCAATCCATGCAGCTATCAGGACATCCTTGTCCTTNTGTTCAACAACCATCATTTCAGGCATACTGGCATCATCCCCAGCCGGCGCTTGGAAAGAGAATGGAGTCTGTGAAATTAAGCCGTGAGCATAGAATAAACCAACCCTCTCGATTCCAGTTACATCATCACGCATCGCTTGGTACAGGATGTGGATTTCTTCACCGATTCCTACAGCAATAGGGTCACCATCTTGTGGTTTAATGTCAATGTCTGAAAGAACATTCATCTTAGTAGTCCAACTCGATGATTTCGCATCATTATTGTGGAGCATGAAAATATTGGTCACATCGTTCCATGAACCACCTGTTAGGATATCTCTGTGGTATCCTGCCAAGACAATTTCATCACCGTTGACAGCCATGTCGAAGCCCCAGTAACTACCCTCGGATTGCTTGAGAGGCGTTAGGTGAGAGGTTGTGATACTCTTGTCACCTGCCATACCAATGCTTGCAAGACCAATATCTGTCATCGTGTATCCTTGTTGGTCAGTGAATCTCTTGGTCCACGCCATCTGNACACGNTTGTCATCTCTCAAAACGAAAGCGAATTCTCCCGCCCAATTTGGCTCGACTAGTGTGTCTCCAGGCATAGAGAAGCCAGAGGTTAGAGTCCTTGCGTGCAGTTCTCCGTCTTTTGTAGTGAACAGTAATCCTCCGCCTTGATCACTTTCTACGCCATCAGGAATACCAACGAACCCGAGAACGGCTTCGCCGTCTGAGAGAGTAAGACCAGTCTTGGACCCAGTTGAATATTCATCAACTACGACCTTGAATCGTAATTCTGAATGCTGAATATCAACTCCATTACCTTCCAGGATAACTCTGTGTTTGACTACACCAATCGAATCATGAGTGTATGAGAACTGTGCTGTTGCACTACCTGAGGAACTGTCTGAACCTAGAATCAAGCGCAATGTCACTTCGCCTTTGTCTACGAAACCAAACGGTTCGGTATCATCTTCCCATGTCTGGAATCTGACCTTGATATCGGTTGCTTCTGTTCTACCCAAATTGTCGACTCTAACATTGACTGAATACGGATTTCCTGGCTGAGGAACACTCGGAGATGTAGTCACAGCACTGGTCAAGAACCTCAATGTCGGTTCGAGTGGCCTTTCCTCAATTTCGAACTGGAATGTGTATTCGTTATCACTAGTATCATCATTCATCAATCCGTTTGGATCGATTTGAATGGTTACATCATGCAAGCCCGGGGAAGTAGCCCACCACCATAGAATAACAGAGATGGTTTCACCTTGCTCAAGCCTCGGTAGTTTGCCTTCACTAGGGTAGGTGTTTGACTCACTACCCGGTGCATCGAGTTTCAGATGCAAATCTGTTGCATCCAAATCTCCTGTGTTGACAACGCTGAAGTGAATCTCCAGAATTGTTCCTGCGACCGCCTTGTTGGCCGGTAAGTCTTGGTCGAAAATCTGTACAGTTCCTTGGAATCTCAATTCTGGTGCTGCTGGCATATTGTCGATTGTAAATGTACGACGTACAATGTCTGATTCGATTCCGCTCTTGTTTACCAACTTGATTGAAATCTTGTGTGAGCCATCGTCAACCTCGGTTGAATCCCATGTGAAAGACCAATCTTGGGTTTCATAATCTTCCTCGTCGAATGTATGAGCTAATTCCCACTCTTCAGAGTCTACTCTGTAATGCAATTCACTTGGCTCAATGCCTTGTGCTGTTCCCGAGAATGTAACGGTATCACTGAGCACAGAACCGGATGAAGGAGAACCGAAAGATGCAATCATACGACCTATTCTAACCCAGTTGGCAGCATTGGAAATCAAATCGCCATCGCCGACTGCTTGTGCTTCAATGACAACTGCAGTCTCTTCTGAATCATACCAATCTTCAGGAATCATATCGGTAAATGACCAATTGTCATCGTTTACTGTGGCCTGAGTCCAATCCATCAGAACTTCTTCGTCCTTGTCTTCATAATATTGAGTCATTCTAACACTAACACTGTTCCAAGGACCAGTTCCGGAGAGTAATTCTCCTTGGATGCTCAGCATATCGCCTGTCAGCCACCATGTACCATTTTCAGGGTCTGTGAGCGTAATACCCTCATCGGATTCGTTTGGTGGGTCAATGATTACCCCTCCTCCACCACCGGTTAGAGGAGAGCAAGTTCTACCTAGAACGGTATCAATTGCGCATGAGGCGTCCATCAATCCGAAGCCCCATTCATCGTTCCATCTATCTGAAACATCAGGCTCGGAAGGAGAGCCTTTCTGTTCACTCGAATTTCGAAGTATGTCTTTGACCTCCATTGGTTTGAGGCTAGAATCTGCTTGTAGCATCAGTGCAACAACTCCGGATACCAATGGAGTTGCCATCGATGTTCCATCTTTAGACTCATACCCACTGTCTGCTTCTGGTCTTGGAGAGCCTGGGAATGATGTACCTGTAGCTGCCGAGGCCGAATATATCCCGCTCCCATATGCTGTCAAATCTGGCTTCAATTCGTCCCAGTCGTCGTCATCATTGTCACTGATACGCGGACCTGAATTAGAATAAGATGCCATGAAATCGTCGGTCCTGTTGATTGTGTCGGAGTTATCTGCTGAACCGATTGTAATTGCACCATCTGCACTTCCTGGTGATGCAATTCTTTGTGTTCCATCGTTTCCAGCTGCTACAATACAAGCAATGTCATGGTCATATGTTGCATTGTTTACCAACCTTGATTCAGCGCCTGTTCCGTTGTCTCCATTATCTTGATTGATTGGATTACCAATTGAACCGAATGACATTTGGCCAATCTGAATGCCCCTTGCACCATTGCCCCAATCAGTATCCTTGTTGTTTATCATCCACTGAATACCATTGATGGAGTTTTGTGAATTCGTACCACCGCTATCGGTTAGAACCTTGATGTCAACAAGGAAAGCACCTGGCGCAGCACCGATGTGTACTCTGCTAGAATCCCCGGTCCCTAGAGCAATACCAGCAACGTGAGTTCCATGACCTTGTCCATCGTCGGGGTCTTGTGAACCATCAGGATTTGATGCTTGGCTAGTGGCATCATAACCTGCTACCCACTTTTGGTCATCATAGGAATTAGGGTTCAAATCCGGGTCATCATTTTCATCATCAAAGTCGTTTAGTGAGCGGTGTTCATTGTCAACTCCACTGTCTAATACTGCGATTACAATGCCTTCACCATCGTATCCTCTATCATAAACCGTACCGGAGTAAACATCAGACGGTTGGATTCTGCTAGCAGGATTAGCGCTCTGCAGTGTTGGATACATGACATTCTGCATTTCGACAACGACGACTGATTCAATGGCATGAATCTCAAGAAGAGCGCTGACTGGAACGTGGTCGACTACAATCGAATCGATTGAATCCATAACTTGGAACCATGAACCTTCAGCTTCCCAACCGTGGCTTCGCAGTAAAGCGACCAACTCGTCGACTTCCTCTTGCCCCGGGTGCCATGCATAATCTACTACGATTGCAACAGTCTTTCTGCCATCTGCACCAATAATCGCTGTTGTGGACTGAGATTCTTCTCCTGCAATCACCTGCTCAAGGCGGTCATCCATGCCATCAAAGTTTGAATCTGGGCCGTAAGCAAACCACCAGCCGTAATCCTCGGTTGAGAATTTATCTCCACGGAATGGCATCCTGTCCGCTATTTCTTCATCGATTTCATCCCCAAATTGCGCCTCTTGAAGCGGCCTTGCGGAAGCGAGTGCAGACATATCTGCAATGAGAAATACTGTAGCCAGAAGTAGTGCTTTCAATCCTCTCATCGGACTCAACCCGCCCTACGGGCGGATTGCATAACACATGAACCTTGGGTGAATCCGAGTCCCTACGGGACTCAAGGCCAAGCAACATGGGAAGAGTCGGATTCACATCGGATTCGCATTTTTTTCAAATGTAAATTTCCTCCGCAAACTGGACACTTTGCACGATCGGCGATTTCTTCTAACCAGGCTTGACGTGTTTCTTTTTCATCGCCTTCGTCATGGAGCCTCTTGACAAGTTCGTCGACTCCTTCGAATGGATTTTCTGCGGTGATTTCTCCCAACTCTATTTCACCCTCCCATTCGATATTTTTCTTCAAAATCGGCAAAGTAGCATATGCCAAGATAAAACCACCAAAGTGAGCAATGTGAGCAACATGACTTGCCTGTGACAAACCATAGACTTGCCAAGCCTTGAAAATCTCAAAACCAAAGTAGAATAAAGCTATGAATTGGACAGGCCATTTTCTGATTAAAATAATCGGGAAATATACCTCGTCTTGGGGCCATCCACAAAGGTAAGCCCCAAGGATTCCAAACGCTGCACCTGAAGCCCCCAAGGCTGGAGTGTAGGAACCTCCATTTGCAAGTGTCCAAGCGATTGAACCACCCAGCAAACCGATTGCGTAAGAAATCAACCATTTGCCTCGGCCTAATCTATCCTCAAGAGGTATGCCGACCAGTGCGATAATAACGATATTTCCTAGAACGTGAAGTGGACTATTCCAAGAGTGAACAAATCCACTTGTTATCAGAGTGTGAATATGACCGCTTTCAACCAAAGCGGGCACCATTACCACTCGCAAATACAACTCCGTTAATTGTGAGGAATCCAATGTCCAACCCCAGAATAACTGAACGATATATCCGAAAAGCAGTGACAAGGTCATCGCCATTGCGATTGATGCTTTATGGTACCAAGACCATGCTAGAGGGCCGATGATTGCCGCCACCCAAAGCGCGAACAATACCTCCTCCATGTACAGGCGGAAGAGGCGTCGGCTTGAAGGCAATGCGGTTGCTCGCTCGGTTTGATGGGCATCATCGACTTATCCGAAATCTCCGTCCTCCGCGGTCGGAACAAGGTGTTGGACAAGTGGACACTTTCGGTGAACAGCGGAGAAGTTGTGTGCCTTTCTGGCGAGAATGGATGCGGTAAATCAACCGTGATTGAAGCCGCTGCTGGATTGATTCCTTTGGAAAATGGTAGTTCTACAATTTCTGGACAACTTATTCGCGATTCAGAGGGTCGCCGTGGTCGAACCAATTTCGGCCTTTGTTTGCAAGATGATTGTGTGATGGGCGACGAATTGGTTGGCGAAAGGATTCTTGATGCTGCTGGATACGATTTTGATATCGCACCTTTGCTGAAGATTTGGGGCTTAGATCACCGAATACACGACAGGGTTGCGATGCTTTCAGGAGGACAGCGAAGAAGAGTTGCACTTCTTAGTGGATTGATTCCTGCAATGATTTCTTCCGAACCCGTTGCGATTTTGCTCGATGAAGCAGACAGTGGATTAGATGATGATTCGGTTGAAAGATTGGCTAAAACGCTTAGGAATCTGGCAGCAGGCGGACACTCGGTTTTGGTTGCAAGTCACGATTCGAGAATAGTTGCCGCAGCAGACAGGGTCATTTCGTTCCCGTTCGAAGAAGAAAACAATGATGCCAAAACCGGCAAATTTGCGCTTATCGACAAGGGAGAGAAAAGAACTCCATACATCGGCCACCGTATGAATTTGCGAACGCTCTCTGGCTTAGCAAATAATGGCATTGCTGGCCTACTTACACTCGGTGCGATGTTGGCTTTGCTCGACCCTTCACAACTGGAAGGTAGAACTCTGGCTGGCTTCATTCTAGCTCCTGCACTAGCCGCTGGACTGTGTGGAAATCCTGTTCACCGATTGGCGATGGAAAATCGTGCTTATGCTTGGTGGAGCACCAAATCGGCAATACCTCCGCATGCACTAGTCCATTCTCTCATAATATGTGGTGGACTGACAGTACTAGCATCCACAATTACGACTGAGATTGATTGGCAACTAATCGTAGCCGGAGCAGTACTCGGTGCAATAACTGAGTCTATTGTCGGCCTGCTTAGCAACGCAACTCTGCGATTATCGAGGCCAAATGCGGTAATGATTCGATTGTTAACACCAATTCTGATTCTTCCTTGGGCGCTAGTTGTTGATACTCTAGCAGTATGAACATTGAAGATGTGCGCCTTACGGGCGTTAATTATGAAAATCAAAGGTGAGGTTGTAGCAATGCTCGGCTTCGCCGGAGCAGCCCTGACTTTGTGGCTAGGCATGGAATGGGCGCCATCTGTTTCAATCAATGCATTCAAGGCTCCAGAGGCGCAGCGAATTTTCTACTGGCATGTACCGAGTGCATGGGCTGCAATGATCGCATTTGGCATGCTCTTTGTCGGCTCAATTTATTGGTTCTTCAAGCGCAGCGAGTGGGCCTGGAGATTACACGTTGCTAGTAGCGAAGCAGGTCTAGCCACTGGACTGATGTGCATAACTTCAGGGTGTATATGGGGAGCTGCAGAATGGGGAGTCCCGTGGGATTGGACTGATGTCCGACTCAACACCTTTGCTTTGTTGACTCTTCTTTCACTATACTTGGTGCTAGGCCGCCGCTCACAACCAGATGGTGTTGAGACCAGAGATACCTTTGCGGCATTTGGAATGTACGGATTCGTCCTAGTACCAGTGACATACATCGCTACACGACTGTGGCAAATCAGACATCCAGGTCCGGTTGTAGCAACATCAGAAGGTTCTCTGAACTCTGACATGAGCATTGTTTTGTTCATCGGTGCAATCTCATTTACCGTGCTAACCGTGGGATATGTCATGGCTGGAATGAGACTAACTAAATTAGAAATGCGTCTCGAAGAATTGCAAAGCCAGTATGAGGAGGGGATGAGATGAGCGACCAAACGTACCTAACTGCCGCTTACATTTGCATGATTGGAGCCCTAGCATTGTGGACTTGGACAGTTTTTGCACGATCAAATTCACTGCAACAAAAAATCGATTCTCTAGAGAAAGCCCTCTCCAAAAATGATCAAGGCACCAGAGAAGGTGCAGAAGAAAATGAGTGACGAGGTGGAAGTATGGACCTCGGCGGAGAATTTTGTCTAGTTTGCGGAGCAGACCCTCCGCTATTCTCAGACAGAATGTGTGAGAAGTGTACTCGAGACAGGGTAACACTGGTCAAGGTTCCAAAGAACGCACCATGGACAAGATGTGCTCGTTGTGGAATTATTGATTTCCAAGGTAAGTGGAGCCATGTCGATGAAGAAGATTTGTGGCACGAATTAGTCCAGAGAAATGTCGAATTTCACTCAGAAATCGAGGACTTAGAATTGGGATTAATGGCTCAAGAAGTCGATGGTAGACACACCTTGATTCACCTTGAAATAGAGGGCGTAATCGATGACCTGCTTTACACGGAAAAACACACAATGCGAGCTAGGATGTCAAACGGAGTCTGCCTAACTTGTACAAGGCGCGCTGGAAATTACTTCGAGGCTACCGTACAATTGAGGTCAAGCGCCCGACGACTATCCGAAGAGGAGTTCAACACACTTAGGAGAACGCTCGATGATGTTCTTGCAGAAATGCCCGAGGACCCAATGTTTTTCATTACAAATGAAGGTCCTGTAACAGGCGGTTACGATGTTGTTCTGGGCTCGAAAGCTCTGGCTAGAGCATGGGGGAGACATTTGATTGCACAGCATGGTGGACAAGTTACCACCACTACATCTGTTGTTGGTAGAAAGGATGGT